>JBJTSM010000209.1:0-2171 GCA_046076685.1 Planctomycetia bacterium
GAAAACTGGCGGATCGGCACGGTGACGGCGGCCACGCCCGACCAAGACCGCGTCGTGCTGCGGTAGGCCGACGGTTACTTGCCGCCGGCGGGCACGAGCTCGATGTCGATCCTGTTGGTGCCCGGCTTGACGCCGATCTGGCTGTCCTTCGGTACGAGTCCCGAGTAGGGTGGCAAGGTTTTCATCGCCTCTTCCTGTGGCATCACCGGCAGCACAGGAGGCGAGAACCGCACCCAGAACCGCTGCGCGAGGCCGGTCTGGCCCGGCACGAGCCGCAGCGAATAGCGGCCGTCTTCCGCCACGCTGGCCACGGCGGGCCGCCCTGGGGTGATTGACTTCGATTCGGCGACGGGGGCGAGCACCACGCTGCCGCCGCTGACCGGCTGCGACGCGGCCGTGACGACTCCCGTCACGGTCGCCTCCTGGAAGCCTCCGAGCAGCCAGGCGAGGCCGTAGACGACCGGGAGCATGCCGGCCACGATCGCAAATACAACAGCGGGCCAACGTGGCTGCCGTGCGGTCGTCGCGAGCGCCTTGGCCCCGCGGCCCGCCGCGACGGCACCGGCGAGTTCTTCCGCCTCCGCGGCGACCGTCCAGGCCGTGAATCCATCCCGCCAGACAGGCGTCTCGGCCGGCAGCGAGCCGTCGGCCAAAAGCCCGCGGAGCCTTTCCAGGTCGACAGGCCCAGACTTGGCGTCCTCCCGCTTGAAAAACCACCGCGCGGTCGCTGCGGAAGCAGCGGGGGATTCGGCATCCGGTCGCACGGCGTGATCCTTCATCGCATGCTCACCAATCGGTCGCTACCGTCTCGCCGCCCGCCCGCGTGCCGATCGCCTGGTAGACGACCGAATCGACGCTCTCGGAGAGGAATGTCACACTCCCGTCCACGAAGAGAAAGTTGCCTCCGCCGGAGTGCTGGCTGCCGAACGCATTGTCCGACGCGGCCGTCGTCCGCGGCGCATTGAGCGGATAGAAGCCGTCCATGAAGCGGAAGGTGTTGCCCAAGCCGGGCAGGTAGCCGCAGATGTTGTCGCCCGAGTTGTTGCCGTTGCCGCCCGTGAGCGTGACCTTGTCGGGGATGGAGCCTGCGCCGCCCGCCCAGATCGGGAAGATCCGCGACGCGGTCTGTGAAAGCCCGCAGGTGAGGCTGTCGGTCGCCTCGCCGACGATCACGGTGTGGCTCGTCCCATCCTGCACGTCGGTGATGCGCGCGGCGAAATTCTCCCAGTTGTGATTGGAGAAGGTGAGCATCCCGTTCCACAGTTTCGTCTGCAGGACGTTCGCCGCCGGCGCACTGCCGCCGCAGACGAAGCTGATCCCCGTGCCGAGCGTGGCGAACCATGATGGCGAACTGCCGATGTGGCCACAGTAGTTGGTCTTGGCGAACGGCCCCCAGTAGGAGGGCGAGCCGTAGGAATGGGTCGACCGCACGGGCAGCAGGTCGGCCGGGCACAGGTAGACCGTTACCGGCTGTCCCGCCACGCCGCCCGGAATCGTGGAGCCCGTCGCCGTGTTGGTGGCCTGCTGCGGAAAAGTGAACGAATCGATGTTGGCCGTGTTTTTGCCCCCGCCCATGCCGGGCGGCAGGTACGGGCGGTACTCCGGGATCGGATCGCTCATCGCGGCGTCGTAGAGCTTCTGCTCCTCGAGATAGGGCAGCAGCCAGAACCGCCAACTCCAGCCGTTGTTGTCGTCATCGGGCTCGCCGAGCGGGAAATGGTTGTGCGCCGTATGGAAGGATTGCAGGCCGATCCCGATCTGCCGCAGATGGTTGCCGCACTGCGTCTGCCGTGCCGCCGCCCGCGTGCGTTGCACCGCCGGCAGGAGCAGCCCCACGAGCGTGCCGATGATCGCAACCACGACGAGCAGTTCCACGAGGCTAAAACCCCGTCGCCGCCCGATGCAGGATGGCCCCTGGTGCTTGCCAAGAAACGTCCGCTGCCGCAGAAATCGCTCAGCCACGTCCGTGATCTCATCCATGACCGCTGCCTCCGGCCCGGGAGAATACACGCCCCCGCACGAGGGGTGCAAGGAGGTGCCCGTAGGTTGATGACGTCTTCCGCTTCCCCAAAAACTCCGAGCGGAAGCCGGGTAATGACGCGATCCATCGCCGTTCGGCGGAAGTGCTCAAATGCCCGGATGATCATGGCACGCGTCACCCCCTCGCTGCC
>JBJTSM010000210.1:0-2664 GCA_046076685.1 Planctomycetia bacterium
TGCGAGCCCGCCGACCACGAGAAGCGACCGGGTGTGGTGGACCATAACGCTCCTCTCTTCAGCGACTGCGGACGTCTGCAGTCCCTCTTCTATCGGCATCCAATCATACCCCGGTCCACCGAGGCTCCGCAAACGCGGATACGCTTGGAAACGCGGTGCACGATGATAGTCTTCACGCGCCACTCCCGTAGGTGCAGATTGGAAATCTGCACATGGCCGCATTCCACTTGGCCGCATTCCGCAGAGTGCCACTCTGCGGCTACGAGGGCGAGCGTGCCCCCCGATGACGAAGCACCACTCCCGCGACCGACCGGCAACGCCCGTGCCCGGGGCCGAACACCGCCCGCTGCTCGTCGCGGTGGTCGTCGATCCCGCCGTCTGGTTCGATCGCGAGATCGTGGCGGGCGCGGCGCAGTTCGCCCGCGAGGCGGGCGACTGGCAGCTCTACGTGGAGGAGGAATCCCCGAATCGGCTGCCCGACCTGCGGTCATGGCGAGGGCACGGCATCATCGCGTCGTTCAGCGATCGCCGCGTGGCCCGCGCGATCGTGGCGACGGGTCTGCCCGCCGTGGCCGTCGGAGGCTCGTCGTATGCCGAAGCCATCGAGGGCATTCCCTGCGTGTGCTGCGACAACGCCGCGATCGCGATGCTGGCCGCGGAGCATCTGCTCGATCGCGGCCTGCGGACGTTCGGCTATTACGGCACCGTCGTCAGCGACACGACCGGCTGGTCGCAGGCCCGCGGCCAGGCCTTCGCGGCCCGCGTCGGCATGGCCGGCCACCCGTGCGACGTGCTCACGGCGAGCCGCTCATCCCGGCACTGGAGCCACGTGCAGGCGGAGCTGTGTCGCTGGCTGAAGCCGCTGCCGAAGCCCGTCGGAATCATGGCCTGCGACGACATCCGCGCGCGGCATGTGCTGGAGGCCTGCCGCACCCTCGGCTGCCGGGTGCCCCACGACGTCGCCGTGATCGGCGTGGACAACGACGAGCTCATCTGCGATCTCGCCGCACCGCCCCTTTCGAGCGTCGCCCAGGCGACGCGCCGGATCGGCTACGAGGCGGCGCGGCTCGTCGACCAGATGATTCGCAAAGCGGACGGCACGGACAGTGCGGCCAGGCGGCCCGGCGGCGGCGGGCTCCTGGCCATCCCGCCGGTCGGGGTCGTGGCCCGCGGATCGACCGACACGCTCGCCGTGGCCGATCCGGTGATCGCGAAGGTGATCCGGCTCATCCGCGACCAGGACCTGCACGACCTGCAGGTGGCAGACATCGTGGCCGCCTCGGGGCTGCCGCGGTGGAAGCTGGAGAGCCGGTTCAAGCGGTGCGTGGGCCACTCGATCCACGACGACATCGTGCGCACGCGACTCGCCGCGGCGATGGTGCTCGTGCGGACGACCGCCCTGCCCCTCAAGCTGGTCGCGCCGCGGGCCGGTTTTCATTCCGTGCCCTACATGGTGACGATGTTCAAGCGGCACTTCGGCGTCACGCCCGCCAAGCTCCGCAAGCACGAACAGGCCACGCTGGTGCGGCCCACGTGACGCCCGGGCGCACGCGGCCGCTCGCTCCGGTCCGTAGCCCCAGATTCTGCAGTCCGTAGCCGCACATTCTCCGGTCTGTAGCCGCACATTCTCCGGTCCGTAGCCGCAGATTCTGCAGTCCGTAGCCGCAGATTGGTAATCTGCGGAATCCGGTCGGCCGGACCGTGGCGCTCGAGAACATCCACGCGGTCCGGCGCGAGCGGCGTCGTCGAACCCTCGCCGTTTGAGTTGCCGTTTGAGATTTTTTGGGGAAGGAGTTCCCCCGTCGATCAACCCACGATTTCGCCGGCCCGGACCCGAACCGCGTAGCATGCGCGTGCGTATCACTCTGACATCCTTCACCCAGAGGCCCGCGCTATGCCCCGCTTTGGTCGCCTGCTTGTCTGCCTGATCGCCGCCGCCCTTGCTCTGCCGGCCACGCCGGCCCTGGCGGTCTCGCCGCAAAACCCCTACCGCAGCTTCAACCTCTCGGGCATCAACTACGGCTCGATGCGGTGGGAGCGGGACCAGCGGCAGGGCAAGCGGGTGTGGCCGTATTACAACACGCCGTCACGCAGCTACTCGCGCGGCGGCGTGGTGACCGCCGGCGGCTTCGTGGGGGGCGGAGGCGGCGCGATCATCCAAGGCGGCGGCTATCGCTCCAGCCCCCGCGTCTCTCGGCGGTCCCGCCGGTAGGCTCGAGCAGCCCCGGCTTTCTCCTGCGCGAGGCACCGAAGCCCACGACCGGACGCGACGTTCGTCGCGACGACCGCGTCCCGGGGGCGGTCCGCATCGAGATCGATCTGAAAGAGCTGGTCGGCACGATCGGAAACGTGGTCCCGCCTGAACCACCGCGCCACTCCCCGACGCTCCTTCGCGGCAGAGGGCGACGGTTGAGAAACACTAGTCTCGCTGGAGCCGCAAAACGGCGTCGTCGCGGACCACGCCGAGCTTCGCGTCCACCGCGGCATCGACCGGGTCGGGGCCGGTCTGGCCGAGGCGGCGGCGGATCTCCTTCCGCAGCCACCAGTAGCCAGAGTTCCACGAGTAAAGAATGTTGCCGTGCGGCCGGCCGTTGACCGTGCTGATCGATTCGTTGAACGCCGGCACGTGCGCGATCTCGCGTTCGATCCGCTCGGCCAGCAGCC
>JBJTSM010000211.1:0-3849 GCA_046076685.1 Planctomycetia bacterium
CACGGTCGATCACCATCTCGCGCATCGGGGGCGGCAACACACCGGCCGACTCCAGAAAGCTGATACCGGCCTGCCCGTCCCGCGAACGATCGTCGCCCAGCACCCGGCCGGCATTCGCGAGGCCTGGCGATCGCTGGGGGGCGACTGCGTGTACAAGCCGCTGTTCGGGTCGCGCGGCCGCGGGATCGTCCGCGTTCGCGACGAGCCGTCTTTGGAGGCGGTCGTCGAAGCGGCGGCAGCCCAGCCCGCCGGAGCGGTCACCTACCTTCAGGAATTTGTGCCGCACCCCGGTTGGGACGTTCGCATTCTCGTGGTCGGCGACGACACATTCTCGATCAGACGGTTTTCTTCCCCGGACGAATGGAGAACCAACGTCTCCCTCGGGGGCCGAGCCGAGGCCTTTGCCCCGCCGGCCGCCTGGCTCGATCTGGCCAGGCGGGCGGCCAAGGCAACGGAAACGGACATCGCCGGCGTCGATCTTCTGCCGACGCGGGACGGCAGGGTGCTGGTTTTGGAGGTGAACGCCGTCCCCGGCTGGCGGGGACTGGAGGCGGCGACGGGCCTCTGCGTGGGCGACGCGGTTGTGCGTCACCTCGAGCACCGAGTCCGTTGACCGTGGCAAAAGGGGACTGGCTCGTTTTGCGCAGCAAAAGGTGCCTGCCCCCTTTTGCCGGCCCTTGCCCCCGGACTTGAGACATCTTTTTCGGCCCGCGCCAGCTGGGACACTTGGCAAATGCGAAACGGAGGGTCTGCCTACTTGTTGAGCACGCCACCCGGTGCCACCAAATCAGGCAGCCCTGCCCGAAAAAAAGACTGCACGCTCGAGATCGGCGTAAGTCGCTGTCATGCAAGCACTTCGTGCTGGCGCTTGACCGGGACGAAATGGTTTCCCGCAGGTTCGACGTGAACGTGCCGGCCTCCCCCACCCGGGCTCGCCCTGAGCCCAATGGGTTCGGGATTCCCGCGAGGCCGAAAAGACCAGCCGGCAGCCCGCTGCCGGGCCACGGGCCAGACAGAAGAAGGAAGCCGCCTCGATGCCAGCCTCGACGCTCGAACCAGGAACCGACCACGCAGCCGCCGCCGTCCTTGGAGTCGCCGAACGCCTGCACGCCGTGCGTCCGGAATGGGTGACCTTCTTCAGGGAGGTGCTGGGGGTGGACGGAATCGTCCGCCGCACCTTCAACACGCCCGAGGCGCTCGTCCGCTTCGAGTGCTCGCCCCAATATGCCCGGATCCGCGAGATGCTCGACGATCTCCGGGATCGCGAGCGGGAACGGCCCGCCGAACGCGACGCTCAGCGGGTGGTGACGGTCCGGATGCCCAGCAGCCTCCACGAAACCCTCAAGGCCGAGGCGGAGGAACTGAAGGTGAGCATCAACACCCTCTGCATTTCCAAGCTCATGAAGCTGATCGACGGCGAAGGCCGGCGAGGCCTGTCCGCGGGGAGCCCGCAGCAGACAGACGCCGAGTCGTGAAGCACCGCCAAAAGGGGACTGGATCGTTTTGCGAAGCAAAACGTGCCTGTCCCCTTTTGGGAGATGTGTTCATCCGAGCATAAAAAAGGACTGGAGCGGACCTGTAAGCCGGGTTCTGTTCCCCGCGGCCGCGAGCGGCGCGCGGGGTGACGACCATTTCTCTAGGACACCGGTCGCCCGGCGTCTCCAGCAGCCGACCCGGAAGGTGGTCGCGACGCGGGCCGCGTCGCGCCGATAGCCGCCGGGCCGAAACCCGCCGACATCGGACTCCTTCCTGCTTGGCCTTGCTCCCGATGGGGTTTACCGAGCCAGGCCGGTCACCCGGCCTGCTGGTGAGCTCTTACCTCACCGTTTCACCCTTACCAGCGGAGCGAACTCCCCTGGCGGTCTGTTTTCTGTGGCACTTTCCCTGGCCTCGCGGCCGGTGGGCGTTACCCACCATCGCACCCTGCGGAGCCCGGACTTTCCTCCCGCCGGCAGTGCCTCGGGAGCCCGAAAGCTCCCCGCCCTGTCGGCCGGCGATCGCCCGGTCCGCTCCAGTCCTCGCACGATTCTAACAGCCCGGGGATAAGGTCGACCGCCCCGGGTTCGCCGCACGGTCGGATTGTCCGGAAAATCCTCCCGTCCGTCCCCGTTTCTTGACGATCGAACGACGCGGCCCCTACTTTCGTACTACGTTTGGAAGCGGGGCGGAGGCCGGCAGGCCGCCCGCCGCACCCGTGCTTGACTTCACACCTTGACTGACAACCCATGAGCGACGCGCAAGCAGGACCGATGCATAGCTTTTCCCATCCCGACACGGTTGGCAGCGTGCCCAGCCCGCGCGCCGCGGCGGCGGTGCCGACCTCCTACGGCGAACTGCAGCCCGTCGGCGGCGGTGATCCGATCCCGCTGCTCAAACAGACACTCGTCGTCGGTCGGCGGGAGAGTTCCGACATCGTCCTGCGGTTTCCGAACGTTTCGGGCACCCACTGCGAGTTGACCATCTCCTCCGGCCACTGGTTCGTGAAGGACCTCGGCAGCAGCAACGGGACCAAGATCAACGGGACGCGGGTCAGCGAGGGCCGGCTCGATCCCGGCGACAAGGTCTCGTTCGGCCGCCACGAATACGAGGTCTGCTACGACCCCGGCGTGCTCGGATCGGATGGGAGCGGCGCACTCGCAGCCCCCCTGCGGGACATCTTCAGCCGGTCGCTCCTCGCGTCGGCCGGACTGGAAAGCCGCCGCGCGGCTCGGCCGAGCCGGCCGCGCCCCTGAGGCGAGCGTCGGTGGCCCGGGCGGACTGCTACACTTCAGGGTATGCCGAAGCCGCGCAAATTCCGAACCGAGCTCCGCAAAAACCGGTCATCGCGCCGACGCGACGGCGACCTGACGCGGGCGGTGGCCGCCGATCCCGACCGGGCGTCCGACATGGCCTCGTCGGAACGGATCTCCGGCAAGGGCGACCTGACCCGCAAGCGGACGGTCGTCGTCCACCACGACGCCATCATCGGGGGCGACGGGCTTGCCGTCACGCCGCGGACGGAAGCGACGTGGCGGGGCCGCGTGATGCACGTCCACGGGCTCGACAGTTTCGTCCGCGCGGAAGACGGCCGGCTCGTGCGATGCACCACCCGGCGTCTCCTGCGGACACTCTCCACCGAACAGCGGCACCCCGTGGCCGCGGGCGACTGGGCGTGGGTTCGCGACGAATCCGGCGGCGGGGTCATCCAGTCGATCGAGCAGCGGCGCAACTCCCTTTCCCGGGCCAGCCGGGGCCGCCGCCACGTGATCGTCGCCAACGTCGACCAGGTCGTGATCGTGGGCAGCGCCGCCATGCCGGGCCTCAAGCCGGCGCTCATCGATCGGCTGCTGGTGGCCGCGGAGTCGGCCGGCATCCGGCCACTGATCTGCATCAACAAGATCGACCTCGTCGAGGCGGCGCGGTTCGTGCCGCTGGCGGGCGTGTACGCGAGGATGGGCTATCCGACCATCCTCTGTTCCGCCGTCACCGGCGTCGGCACCACCAGGCTGCGGCATGAACTGGCCGGGCGGCTGACCGCGATCGTGGGGCAGAGCGGCGTGGGCAAGTCGTCGCTGCTCAACGCGCTCGATCCGAGCCTCGACCTGCGGGTCGCGGAGGTGAGCCGAGAAAACGAAAAGGGCCGCCACACCACGACCACGGCACGGCTCATTCCCCATGCGATCGGCGGGGTGCCCGGCGGCTCCTTCGTCGACACCCCGGGCGTCAGGCAATTTCAGCTCTGGGAGATCGTGCCGGCGGAGGTCCCGGCGGCTTTTCGCGATCTCCGTTCGATCGCCAATCTCTGCCGGTTTCCCGACTGCAGCCACACCCACGAGCTCGATTGCGCCGTGAAGCACGCTGTCGCCGACG
>JBJTSM010000212.1:0-4423 GCA_046076685.1 Planctomycetia bacterium
CCGGATGACCAAGGCGGGCAGGGCGCCCGGGCTTGGGGCGCGAACGCCGAAAACTGTCGACAGACTGACGGTGGGACGACACACTGCTGGGGTTCGCCGCGCGGTGGATCGATCTGGTTCCGCCGATCGCGGCCCCTGCCAGAGAGGAAATGCGACCATGCGCTCCGCCGCGACACCGCCCGTCTGCCGCATGCAAGCGATCGTCTGCACGGCCCTCGCCGCCTGGGGGCTTACTGGGGGCTTGGCGCGGGGCGTTGGTGCCGAGCCGGCTGCGGGTGCCGACGGCTTCCCGGCGGCGCGGCCGCTGCTCACGCGATACTGCCTCGACTGCCACTCAGGCGAGTCGGCCGAGGGAGAGGTGGATCTCTCGTTTGCCACCGACGCGGCGGGGCTTGGCCGGCATGCCAGGCTGCTCGAGCGGGTGGCGGAGATGGTGACCACCGCCCAGATGCCACCGCCCGAATCCGACCAGCCCACCGACGAGGAGCGGCGGGTGCTCGCCGACTGGCTGCGGGCGTTTCTGGCCGCCGAGGCGCGGGCCCATGCCGGCGATCCGGGCCGCGTCGTCCTCCGCCGGCTCAACAACGCCGAATACACGCACACCATCCGTGATCTCACAGGCGTCGCGTCGCTCGATCCCGCCAGGGAGTTTCCCGCCGACGGCGGCGCGGGCGAGGGCTTTACGAATACGGGGCAATCGCTCGTGATGTCGCCGAGCCTGGCCACGAAGTACCTCGACGCCGCGAAGGGGATCGCGGCCCACGCCGTGCTCTTGCCCGACGGCCTGCGGTTTTCGACCGGCGATTCCCGCCGCGACTTTGCCGACGAGGCGATCGGTCGCATCAAGCAGTGTTATGCTCGTTCCACGCAGCCGCTCGACGCAGCCGCGGCGGCGGGGCAGACGAGGGTCGATCAGGGGATCAAGCTCGACACCGGGCACGAGGGGTTTCTGCCGGTTGAAAAATATCTGTTGGCGACGCTCGCCGAGCGGGAGCGGCTTGATCAGGGCGGCGAGGCGATCGCCCAGGTGGCCCGCGAGCGGGGGCTGAGCCCGAGGTATCTGGCGACGCTGTTTGCGGCGCTGTCGGCCACGGAAATCGCTCCGGCGGGTGCATCGGCCGACGGGGGGGCCCTGATTCTCGACATGCTGCGGGCCCGCTGGAAAGCCGCGACGCCTGCCGATGCCGCGGCGCTGGCCGAGTTTGTCGCGCAGTGGCAGAAGGCCGTCTGGAAGTTCAACACCGTCGGCCAGATCGTCCGCCAGTACGGCGCTTCCGACGGCCCGTCCTCCTGGATGGAGGCGGTGACGCCGCTCGTCGAGCGGCAGGAATTCCGGCTCAAGCTCGCCCGGCCGAAGGAAAAAAGCAAGGACGACAAAACCAAAGAAGACGGAAACAAGGACGACAAGAAGAAAGAGGACGAACGGGACAACGACTCGGTAGCCGAGCCCGTCACGATCCGGCTCGCGGTCGGCGACGCGGGCGACGGCCGCGAGCACGACGTCGTCGTCTGGCGGAATCCGCGGCTCGTGGCTCCCGGCCGGGCCGATCTGCCGCTGGCGAAGGTGCGGCCGATGGTGGCGATGCTCGCCGCGGAACGCGAGCGGCTCGCCGCGACCGCGGCGGAGTGCCTTGCGGCGGCGGCCGAGGCGCTGGCCGGCCCCGAAGTCACGCCGGACGGCCTCGAAGCCGCGGTCGCCGCGCTCGCCGAGAAGCATGCCATCGATCCGCGGCTGCTCGCCGGATGGTTTTCGTATCTGGGCATCGGCGTGCCGGAGGCGGCCTTCGCCAAACTGCTCACCAAAAAGCAGGAAAAGATCGAGGGCTGGGAGGCGGTCAACGGCTGGGCCGGCGAGGGGCTGCTCCAGGTGATCGCCAACTCGTCGGACGAGCCATACCGCATCCCCGGCACGGTCCATCCGCGCGGCGTGGTCGTGCATCCCGACGCGAAGCATCGGGTGATCGTCGGCTGGCGGAGCCCGATCACGGGGCCCGTGGAGGTCCGGGGCGGGATGACGAACGTTCATCAGGGTTGCTCCAACGGCATCGATTGGTCGGTCGAGCTCTGGCGAGGCAGGACCCGCGAAAAGCTCGTGACCGCCGCGAATCATGGCACCCCGTTCGGTCCCTTCGGGCCGCTCGACGTGCGGCAGGGCGACGTGGTGGCCGTCGTCGTGGGCGCCCGCTACGGCAGCCATGAGTGCGATCTCACCCGGCTCGATCTCACGATCCGCTCGGGCGACCGCGAGTGGGATCTGGCACGTGACGTGTCGGCCGATATCCTCGCGGCAAACCCGCATGCCGACGGGCAGGGCCATGAGAATGTCTGGCACTTCGCGACGGAGCCCGAGGGCGTGGCCGGCGGCTGGACGATCCCCACCGGCTCGCTCCTGGCGCGGTGGAGATCGGCGGGCGCCGGGGAGGAACGTGGGAAGCTCGCTGCCGAGATCGAGCAGCTCCTCGTGGGCGACGCCGCCGATCTCGAAAAGGGTTCCCCCGATACCCCGTTGCGGCGGCTGCTCCTCTCGGCGACCGGTCCGCTGCTCGCCGGCTTGAAGCTCTCGGAGGAGGCCTTGGCAAGTGCCGCAGAGGCCCACGGCGATCAGGTGGGCCTCGATCCCTCGCGGTTCGGTCGTCATCCCGAGGGCCTCGCCGTCGAACCCGGCGACTTGTGCATGCAGCCACCCGATGCGATCGTCGTTACGATCCCGGCGGAATTGGCCGAAGGCTGTGAATGCGTCGCGGTGGCCGAACTGCATCCAGAGGCCGCCGCCGACGCGAGCGTGCAGGTTGAGGCCAAGGCCAATGCGGGAGATGCCGCCGCGCCCGCGGGGCTCGTGCCCTTGCTCCCGGTCGTGGCCCGCAAGGACTCCTCCGCGTGGCATCGGTTTGCGGCCGCGCTGGCCGAGGTACGGGATCTTTTCCCCAAGGCCCTCTGCTACGGCCGCATCGTGCCGGTGGACGAGGTGGTCACGCTCAACATCTATTATCGCGAGGACGATCAGCTTCGCCGGCTCCTGCTCGACGAGGCCGAGGCCACGGAGCTCGATCGCCTCTGGGACGAACTGCTGTTCATCGCCCAGGAGCCGCTCGAACTGGAGGATGTCTACGAGCAATTGCTCGAATTTATGTCGCAGACTTCGCCCGATGCCGTGAAGCGGTCGCTTCCCTTGCGGCCCGCGATCGTCGGCCGGGCCGAGGCCTTCAAGAAGCGGCTCGTGGAAGTCGAGCCCCGGCACCTCGACGCGGTGGTGGCCCTCGCCGGGCGGGCATTCCGCCGGCCGCTGCGGCCTGACGAAGAGACGCGGCTCCGCACGCTCTACGACACGCTGCGAAAGAAGGAACTCCCCCACGAGGAGGCGATCCGCACGGTCCTCGCCCACGTGCTCGTGTCGCCCGACTTCCTCTACAAGATCGAGGTGGCCGGGGCGGGCACCGAGGCGAAGCCGGTGTCAGACTACGAGCTGGCCACGCGGCTCTCCTCCTTTCTCTGGTCGTCGATGCCCGACGCCGAACTGCTCGCGGCGGCCGAGAGCGGCCGGCTCGACGATCCGGAGGTGCTCAAGTCGGAAACGCGGCGGATGCTCGCCGCCCCGGCCTCCCGCCGGCTGGCCGAGGAGTTCGGCACGCAGTGGCTCCATGTCCACGGCTTTGCCTCGCTCGACGAGAAGAACGCCGAGCTCTTTCCCACGTTTGCCGGCCTGCGGGCCGACATGGAGGAGGAGACGGTGCTTTTCCTCGATGACTTCTTCCGGAACGACCGCTCGATCCTCTCGCTCATCGACGCCGACCACACGTTTTTGAACGAGCGGCTGGCGCAGCACTACGGTATCGGAGGTGTGACGGGCGAGCAGTGGCGACGGGTGGAGGGCATGCGGAAGCACGGCCGCGGTAGCATCCTCTGCCTGGCCACGACGCTCTCCACGCAGGCCGGCGCCTCCCGCACGAGCCCGATCCTCCGCGGCAACTGGCTCTACGAGACGATCCTCGGCGAGAAGTTGCCGAAGCCGCCGAAGGACGTGCCGCTGCTCGCCGAGACGGTGCCGACGGGCTCCAGCGAGCGGCAGCTGATCGCCATGCATTCGGAGAATGCGACCTGTGCGAAGTGCCACCGCCGGATCGACCCCTTCGGCTTCGCGCTCGAGGAGTTCGACGCCATCGGCCGGCTTCGCACCGCCGACGCCTCGGGCCAGCCGCTCGACACGAAGGCCACGCTGCCCGACGGGGCCGTGCTCGAAGGCCAGGAGAGCGTGCGGGCATATCTGCTTGGGCCCCGTCGCGACCAGTTCGTGCGGGTCTTCTGCCGCAAGCTACTCGGCTACGCCCTCGGCCGCGGCGTGCAGCTTTCCGACGAGCCGCTGCTCGACGAGATGGCGGCCCGGCTGGCCGCCGATGGCTACCGCGTGTCGGTGGCGATCGACGCG
>JBJTSM010000213.1:0-5674 GCA_046076685.1 Planctomycetia bacterium
CGTGCAGACCGACCTCAAGAGCATGCTCGCCTACGCCTCGATGACGCAGGCCGGATTGATCTTCGCGGAGATCGGCTTCGGCTGGCGGGTGATCCCGCTGGTGCACGTCGTCAGCCATGCGATCCTCCGCAGCCTGCAGATCCTGCGGTCGCCATCGGCGCTGCACGACCGCCATGAACTGGAGGCCGCCCCGGGCGGCCATCCCGGCGCCGATCGCTGGGCGCTGGGCCGGCTGCTGCCCGAGGGGCTTCAAGCACGGCTCTACCGCATCGCGCTGGACCGCGGCTTCGAGGAAATGGCGGTGGGCAGGTTGTTCGTGTCGCCGCTGCTTTGGCTCCTCGAAGCCGCCGCCGGCCTGGAGCGGCGCTGGCTGGCCCGGCTCGGGGGCGAATCGCGGCCGGACGGAGGTCGATCGTGAACGGTTCCACCGACGCCCTGCTGCTCGCCGCCGCCGCGACTGCCGTGGCCGCACCCCTGGCGGCCGCCGCGGCATCCGGCCTGGGCCTGCGCCGCCCCAGCCCTCGCGGCCTCGCCGTGACGGCGGCCGCCGTGTCGCTGCTGGCGAGCCTGATGATCACGCTTGCCTGGAGCAAAGGCGACGGAGTGCCTCTCGCCTTCGGCGACCGGCTCGGCGGCGGGGCGGTCGTCTTCATCGACGGCATCACGGCCGTCCTGCTCCCCTACGTGGCGGTCGTGGAGCTCGCCATCCTGCTCGTGGCGCCGCGGCGCACGCTCGAGCCGGCGGCGGTGAGCCGCGTGTTGTTCGGAGCGGCGGCCACCACCGCGGTGTTTCTCACCACGCATCCGCTGCTGTTGATCGCGCTTTGGTGCGCGACGGCCCTGCCGACCTGGATCGCCGTGAGGAGCACGCCCGGCGGCCGGGCGGCGGCCCGCGTGTTCGCCATCGCGATGGCCACGGCGGTGGCCTGCATGGCGCTGGGCACGGTGCTCCTGGTCGTCGATCCGCCGTGGGTCGCCGCCGCCGGCTGGGTGGGCACGGCGGGCGGCTGGCTCGTGGCGGTGGCCGTCATGATCCGCAAGGGCATCTTCCCGTTTCACTCCTGGTATCCGGCGCTCTTCTCCGGCGCGTCGATGTCGACGGCGCTCGGGGCGACGATGCCGCAGGTCGCCTCCTACACGGCCGTGCGGCTGCTCATCGGTCACGTCGACCATCCCGAAGGCGTGGCGGCCGAACTGGTCGTGCTCGCGCAGATGGCGCTCGTCACCGCCGCCTATGGCGCGGCCCTGGCGATCGTGCAGCGCGACCTGCGGGGGCTGATCGGCACTCTCGCCATGAGCCAGTCGGCGATGGTGCTGGCCGGACTTGCCGGCACCCTGCCGATGGAACTCAACGGCGCCTTCTGTGTCTGGATCTCGAGCGGGCTGGCACTCACCGGCATCGGGCTGGTGTCGTGGGCGCTCGAGAGCCGGGCGGGGGTGATCGGCCTCGACACGCCGCAGGGCCGGTTCTGGGACGCGCCCGAACTGGCGGCCTTCTTCCTGCTCTTCGGCCTGGCGGGCATCGGCCTGCCGGGCACGCTCTCCTTCGTGGCCGACGACCTGATCGTGTCGGGGAGCCTCGACGAGCAGCTCCATGCCGGCCTGCTCGTGATCCTCTCCACCGTGCTCTGCGGCATCGCCATGATGCGCGGCTGGTTCCACGTGTTCGGCGGGCCCGTCGAGCCCGACGGTCCGCGGCACGCGATCCTGCCGCGGGAGCGGGTGGCGCTCACGCTGCTCGTGGCCGTGCTGTTCGTGCTGGGGCTGTGGCCCGCCCCGCTCGTCCGGGCGCTCGACCGGGCGACGAGCCGGCTGCTCGGCGTCGCCGCCGAAACGGCCCCGGGCCCGGGCGACGCGGCGGGGGGTGCCGCAGGCGGTTTGCAGGTTTTGCCGCGCGGAAGTTGAATGGGGACCGGTGACGCGGCGGCTCGGACGCCCGCAGCGAGACACAATCGGCAACGAGGCACGCGCATGGCGGCGAAAAAGACGGTGAGCGGCGAACCACGGGCAGCTTCTTCCGAAAAAAGAAAGGCGATCGAGACGCCGGCCGACATCGAGGGCCTCGGCGTCTTCTACCTGGGGCAGAAGTTGGCCAGTCAGGTCGAGGGCGCACCGGCCGGCGGCCAGCCGCTCCTCATCGACGCCCGTCGGTTCACCACCCACGCCGTCTGCGTCGGCATGACCGGCAGCGGCAAGACGGGCCTGCTCATCGACCTGATCGAGGAGGCGGCGCTTGACGGCATCCCCACGCTCGTCATCGATCCCAAGGGGGATCTCGCCAACGTGCTGCTCTCGTTCCCCGGCCTGGCGGCGGCCGACTTTCTGCCGTGGGTCGAGGCCGATGCCGCGAAGCGCGACGGCATCACCGTCGAGGAGCTTGCCGAACGCACGGCCCGGAAATGGTCGGCCGGCCTCGCGGCGAGCGGGCAGTCGGCCGAACGGATCCGCCGCCTGCACGAGGCCGCCGACATGGCCGTCTACACGCCGGGCAGCCGCACGGGCCGGCCGCTGGCGATGCTCGAGAGCCTCGATCCGCCCGCGGCCCACGTGATCGACGACGCCGAGGCCCGGCGGGAACGGATCGAATCGCTGGTGTCGGGCATCCTCGCGCTCGTCGGCATCGACGCCGAGCCGGGCAAGAGCCGCGAACACGTGCTGCTCTCCACGATCATCGATGCGCTGTGGCGCAGCGGACAGAAGGTCGACTTCGGCACGCTGGTGCGGGCGATCCCGGCGCCGCCGATCGAGCGTGTCGGCTTTCTCGACCTCGAAAACTTTTATCCGGCGGGGGAGAGGTATCAGTTGGCCAGCCGGCTCAACACCGTCGCCGCCGCCCCCGGCTTCGAGGCCTGGCTCGAAGGGGATCCGCTCGACGTGGGCCGCCTGCTCTGGACGCCGGCCGGCAAGCCGCGGGTGGCCGTCGTCTCGATCGCGCACCTGAGCGACGCCCAGCGGATGGCGTTCGTCACGCTCCTCGCGGGGCAGACGGTGGCCTGGATGCGGACGCAGGGGGGCACGTCGTCGCTCAAGGCGCTGTTCCTCATGGACGAGGTGTTCGGCTACGTGCCGCCCACCGCCAACCCGCCGAGCAAGACGCCGATCCTCACGCTCATGAAGCAGGCCCGCGCGTATGGTCTGGGCGTCGTGCTCGCCACGCAGAATCCGGTCGACCTCGACTACAAGGGGCTCTCCAACGCCGGCACCTGGTTCCTGGGCCGCCTGCAGACGGCCCGCGACAAGGCCCGCGTGCTCGACGGGCTCGAGGGCGCGGCGTCGACGGCAGGAAAATCGTTCGACCGGTCCCGCGTCGATCGGCTGCTGTCGGGGCTCGAGCAGCGGATGTTCCTGCTCCACAGCGTGCACGACGACGAGGAGACGGTGTTCCAGTCGCGGTGGACGATGGCCTATCTCCGCGGCCCGCTCCTCCGCGAGGAGATCCGCCGGCTCACGCAGGCGGCGGAGGTGCGGGAGGCCGGCGGTGCAGCGGCCACGCCACCCGCGCCGGGTACAACTGGCTCGCTTGCTGCCGCCGGCGCGGAGGCCGGTCGTGGGGCCATGGCCGGCGGAGCCCGCCCGCTCCTGCCGCCGGGCGTACGGGAGGTGTTCCTCGCCCCGCGGCATGCGGTGCCGCTCGATGGGCTCGTGCACTACACGCCCGCGATCCTCGGCCGCGGACGGGTGCGGTTCGCGAAGCCCGCCGCGCGGATCGACGTCAATCGCGACATCATCTGCATGGCGCCGGCGGGTGACTCGGTCGGCGAATCCGCCTGGGAACAGGCTGATGAGTTTGCGGAGGCGCCCGAGGTGGAGCCGGCCCCGCGGACCGGCAGCTTCGCCTCCCTGCCGTCGGCACTCGCCGGGCCCAAGGGCTACGCGGCGCTGGCCTCGGCCCTCAAGAGCCACCTGGGCCGCACCGCGCGGCTGACGCTCTTCGCCGCGCACGAGATCGACGCCGTGTCGCGGCCGGACGAGACCGAGGCCGACTTCCGCGTGCGGATCGCGCAGCGGGTGCGTGAATGGCGCGACGCCGAGATGGACCGCGTGCGCGACCGCAACGCCGCCAAGCTCGCCTCGCTGACCGAGCGGATCGACCGGGCGCGGCAGAAGGTGGAGCGGGAGCGGGCCGAGGCCAAGAACCAGTCGCTGCAGACCTACGTGTCGATCGGCTCGGCCGTGCTCGGCGCGCTGTTGGGCCGCAAGGCGGCCAGCTCCACGAACATCGGCCGGGCGGCGACGTCGATGCGGTCGGCAAGCCGTAGCGCCCGGCAGCAGGCCGACGTGGTGCATGCCGAGGAGAGCCTGGCGACGCTCGAAGAACGAAGACGGGCCCTCGAGGAGGAGGTCTCGGCCGAACTGGAACGGATCCGACTCGAGTCGAGCCCGGAGCGGATCCGGCTGGAGCCGATGGAGATTCCGGCCCGCAAGACCGATATCGCGGTCGACGACGTCGTGCTCGCCTGGGTGCCCCGGGAGCCCGCCGACGGCGGCCGGCGGAGAGCGGAAGGCGGGGTGTGGTGATGGACCACGCCGCCGACGTCCGCGAGATCGTGCTCGTCGACTGCCCCGACGAGGTCGGTCTGATCCACCGGATCACCGGCGTGCTCGGCGCGCACCGGCTCAACATCGAGAGCAACCACGAGTTCGTCGACACCGACGCCCGGCACTTTTTCTTCCGGGCCGAGGTGACACGCGCCGGTGATCCGCCGGCGTCGTCCGCCTCGGCCGCGGGCCTCGCGGGCGAACTGGCCCGCGTGCTGCCGCCGGCGGCCCGCGTGCGGGTGAAGCGGTCGGAGCGGCGGCCGATCGTCGTCTGTGCCACCCGCGAGCCGCACTGCCTCGGGGAGC
Source organism: Planctomycetia bacterium (assembly GCA_046076685.1). GTDB lineage: Bacteria > Planctomycetota > Planctomycetia > Pirellulales > UBA1268 > CAMCQY01. Next base: position 4,846 of record JBJTSM010000213.1, read on the forward strand.
TTCTCCTGCTCGACGCCGTCGGCGACCTGCCCGGCCGGATCGTGGCGGTCGTCAGCAACCACGACCTGCTCCGGGGACTCGTCGAACGGTTCGGCCTGCCGTTCCATCATGTGCCGCATCAGGACGCGGCGGGCCGCGACCTGACCCGGGAGGTGCACGAGGCGGCACTGGCCGGCGTGATCGACGCCCACTCCCCCGAATATGTCGTTTTGGCCCGTTACATGCGGGTGCTCTCGGAGGGCTTCGTCGCCCGGTATCCCGATCGCATCGTCAACATCCACCATTCCTTCCTGCCGGCGTTCGCGGGGGCGAGCCCCTACCGGCAGGCCTTCGCGCGGGGCGTGAAGGTGATCGGCGCGACCGCGCACATCGTGACCGCCGAACTCGACGACGGGCCGATCATCGCCCAGGACGTGATCCACGTCGATCACACGTTCACTCCGGAACGCATGGCGCAGGCGGGCCGCGATGTGGAGAAGCTCGTGCTTGCCCGGGCGGTGCGGCTCGTGCTCGAGGAGCGGGTGTTCCTGCACGGCCGCCGCACGGTGGTGTTCGACTGACGGGATGGGGCTACTCCGCCAGCAGGTCGCGGAGCGTGGCGAGGGCCCGCGCGCGGATGCGCGACACCGTGCCCTCCCAGACGTCGAGCGTGTGGGCGATGACCGCCTGGTTTTTCCCTTCGAGCAAGAGCTCGATCACCGTCCGCTCGCGGGGCGGCAGCTGCGTGATCGCCTCCCTGAGCCGGTCGCAGAGGTGCGGCTCCGCGGACGAGTCGGCAGCCGTGGCCGTGCACTGCCGCATCCGGGCCGCCGCGGGCTTGTCGAGCTGT
>JBJTSM010000214.1:0-5829 GCA_046076685.1 Planctomycetia bacterium
GGAGCGAGATGCCCGTCTGCGAATGCGCGCCCGACCGGCTCGGGCGTCGGCCGGCCAATGCGGCCAGCGCACCAAGCGATGCAGCGGACTCGCGATAAAATCTGGTGGTATGGATCGCGTATGGTCGCGAGCCGCTGATCGCGAACGTTCGGAAACAAATGACCACACGCACGCTCAGAGACCTTGCTTTTGTTGTCCTCGCAAGCAGCCTCATCGGCGACGATACCGCCGTTGCGGTCGACGGGTCGCCGGAGCCGTCTTCCTGCCAAGGTGTCGCGGCAACTTTTGCACGACATCCCTACACCACGTTCGAAATGCGTGGTCCCGTTGGTAAGCAGATCGAAGGGGTCGTGCAGAACTGGCTCATTCCGGCGCCGCGGGACAATCCTGCGATGCTTGACATGTTTGCCGACCAAGATGAACAGCCCTATCGACAACTGCTTCCGTGGTCGGGTGAGTTTTTCGGCAAGTATCTGACCGCGTCGACCCAGATGGTCCGACTTACCGGTGACCCGAGGCTGCGGGCGACCGTCGAGAAACTCGTGGCTCGGGCCGTCAAGCTGCAGGCCGAGGACGGCTACTTGGGTCCCTGGCCAAAGGAGTTCCGCCTGCGGAAAGGAGCTCCCAACTGTGAGAGGTTTGGCTTGCCTCAGGTGGAGCCATGGGATGCGTGGGGGCACTACCACGCCATGGTTGGCCTGTTGCTGTGGCATCAGACCACAGGAGATCAAAAGGCCTTGGCTTGTGCGACGCGGATCGCCGACCTGCTTTGCGATCGGTTCCTCGACAATCCGCGAGAACGGCTGCACGACACCGGCGAGCATGAGATGAACCAGGCCCCGGTTCATTCCCTGGCGCTGCTCTATCGCCTTACGGGCAAGGACCGTTATCTCCGCATGGCTGAACAGATCGTCGCGGAATTCGCTGTTCCACCGGCGGGTGATTATTTGAATGTGGCGATAGCTGGCAAGGAGTTTTGGGAAACTCCAAAACCGCGCTGGGAGAGCCTGCATCCCATCATGGGCCTGAGCGAGCTGCATCTTGCGACGGGGAAGGAGCCGTACCGAAAGGCATTCGAGCACCTGTGGTGGAGCATCGTCAGGGGAGATCGACACAACACAGGCGGCTTCAGTTCGGGCGAGAAAGCCACCGGCAACCCTTATGCCGGCGGCTCCATCGAAACATGCTGCACGATTGCATGGATCGCGATGAGCGTCGAAATGCTACGCCTCACAGGCAATCCGATCGTCGCCGATGAAATCGAACTCTCGACATTGAACTCCGTCGTTGGGCTGCACTCGTCGGACGGTGCATGGTGCACATATGACACCCCCATGGACGGAACCCGTGTTCCCAGCACCACGGCGATCGCATTTCAAAAACGGCCTGGATCCGAGCAGCTGAACTGTTGTTCGGTGAATGGCGCCCGCGGATTTGGGATGATCAGCGACTGGGCGGTGATGAAGGAGCATGTGACCGAGGCTCTGGTTCTGAATTGGTATGGACCCTCGACGATCTCCACCGACATCAATGACGTGCCTGTGACGCTGCGTCAGGAGACCGACTACCCTCGGCAGGGTCGCATCGACATCCATGTCGATCCGCAGGTAGCGACAACATTCACCCTCAAGTTGCGCATCCCGCACTGGTCGGCTTCAACGAAGTGTTCCATCAATGGGCAGGCGGTAGACGTCGAAGCCGGCAGCTACTGCAGCCTTGACCGTCGCTGGGATCGCGGCGATCGGATTGCACTCGAACTCGACATGCGACCGCGGGCTTGGGCTGGCGAGCGCGAATGCAATGGAAAAGCCTCGCTCTACCGTGGTCCGATTCTGTTGGCATCGAAAACGGGCGCAGGAGAATTACCGACTTTGGATTTGGCACGGCTCGATGTCACGGTGGTCGACCCGTCCGAATTTACCGGTGACTGCCTGCTCATGGTCGATGTAACCGACGCGGCTGGGAAAACGCTCCGGCTCGGCGACTTCGGCAGCGTTGGCCGCAATCAGTCGCCATACAAGTCCTGGCTGACGGCGAAGGGTGTGGCCCCTGTCCCCTTTGCACCGCGTGATCCATGGCGTACGACCACGGCTGGTACGCTTAAGCCGCGGACTTCCGAACCAAGCAATGCAGCGGACTCGCGATAAAATCGGTCGGTGTGGTTCGCGCAAGGTCGCGAGCTTCTGATCGCCATCGTTCGGCCAAAGGGACATGCGATGACTACCCTGCAGCAACCCAATCTCGCCCCACCTGGCGCGGGGCTGCCCAGGCTTGAGCTGCTGGTCGCACGATTCCTGTTTGCCCTGCGTCGATGGGTAGGGAGTCGCCGATCTTTTGATTCTCGGATTGCGCGTGAGCGCGAACTCATTCGCGAACTTGTCCGCAAATGCAATACCGAGATCGGGCCGCATCGGGTGCTTATCCCGCGCATTCCCGGGCTCGAAGACAGCAGTCGATATTGGTCAGTATGGATGACGCTGGATCACCTGCGGATCGTCCATGAATCACTAGCACATCTCATTGGAGAGCTGGTGCGTGAAGTCACTCCGCCTGGTGCGGCCAGCACCGCTTCGGTTAAGCCGAATGCCAACGTAGGACGGGGGGTTGTCGCGTTCAGACGCCCCTCGCCAACCGCGAGAGGCACGACGGTTATCCACGGTGAATCGGGGGGAGCCACATCGTACCCCGGCTAGCCGTCGGCGGCGACCTGTTCCTGGAGTTCCAGCCACCGCTCCTCGGCGGCGGCCAACTGTTCCGCGGCGGCGGTCATGGCCGTGTGCAGCCGCAGCGCCTCGGCGGGATCGGTGGTCGCGAGCAACGCCTCGTGGGCCGCACGCTTTTCCGCGTCGAGCTTGCCGATCGTGCGCTCGAGCGTGCCGATCTCGCGCCGCACGTCGCGGTCGGATCGGGCGGGCTTGGCGGCCGCGGGAGCCTTGCCCGGCGCGGCGGGCTTGCGGGGGACGATCGCCTTGCCGCCACCCGCGGCCCGCTCCTCGTCGTCGATCTCGCGGTTCATGGCGGCGAGGTACTGGGAATAGCTGCCGCCGTAGTTGACGACCCGGCCGTTGCCGACCTCGACCACGTTGGTCGCCACCGTCTCCACGAAGGAGCGATCGTGGCTCGTGAAGATCACCGTGCCGCGGTAGTCGAGCAGAGCCTGCGCGAGCGCGTCGACCGTCTCCACGTCGAGGTGATTGCCCGGCTCGTCGAGGACGAGGATGTTGAACGAGCCGAGCAGGAGCCCGGCCAGGCAGAGCCGCGCCCGTTCGCCCCCGGAGAGCACCGGCACCTTCTTCTCGACCGCCTTGCCGCGGAAGAGCATCGCCCCGGCCAGGTCGAGGATCCGCTGCGACTTCGTGCCGATCGCCGCCGCCCGCTCGAGGTAAGACAGCACCGTGTCGCGGTCGTCGAGGCTCGTGTAGACGTGCTGGGCGTAGATGCCCAGCTCGCAGCCGTGGCCCCACTTCACCTCGCCGGCCAGCGGAGGCAGCGACCGCACGAGCGTCCGCAGAAACGTCGTCTTGCCCTGGCCGTTGTCGCCGACGATCGCGGCCCGCGAGCCGTGCACGATCTCCACGTCGATCGACTCCGCCACCCGCCGATCGGGATAGCCGATCGACAGCCCGCGGCAGCGGACGGCCGGGCCCTGCCGCGGCGACACCTCGGGGCAGCGGATCGCCGCCGTCGGCGCGTCGGCCGCGATCTCCTCGACTTCGAGCTTCTCGAGCTGCCGGCTCTTCGACTTGGCGCGGGAGGCGGTGGACGCCCGGGCCTTGTTGCGGGCGATGAAATCCTCCAGTTGCCGCCGCTTGGACAGCACGGCGGCGTTGGTCCGCTCGAGGTGCTCCCGCTGCTCCCGCTGGTAGTCGAGGAAGGCCTCGATCTTCCCCGGAAACATGGTGAGCTTGCCGCCGGAGAGGTCGAGCGTGCGGTCGCAGGTGGCGGCGAGGAAGGCGCGGTCGTGCGACACGATCAGGCACGACTCGCGGTAGTCGCGGAGGAAGTGCTCGAGCAGGATCTGCGTCCGCAGGTCGAGGAAGTTGGTCGGCTCGTCGAGCAGGAGCAGGTTGGGCTCGTGCAGCAGGAGCGCGGCGAGCTTGACGCGGGTCTGCCAGCCGCCGGAGAGTTCCTTGACCGGCCCGGTGAGGAGCGAACCCTTGAGCTCGAACCGGCCCGCCACCTCGCCGCACTTCCAGTCGGGCTGGCCGCTGTCGCGCATCAAAAACTCGAGCGACGTCTCGCCCGGCTCGAAGGGGTCGTGCTGCCGCAGGTAGCCGAGCCGCAGCCGCGGGTGGCGGATCACCTCGCCGGAGTCGAGTTCCTCCTCGCCGAGGATCACGCGGAGCAGGGTGCTCTTGCCCGCGCCGTTGCGGCCGATGAAGCCCACCTTGCCGTCGTCGGTGATGGTGGCGGTGGCGTCGTCGAGCAGCACCTGATCGCCATAGCGTTTCGAGGCGTTCTTGATGTCGAGCAGGACGGCCATGGAGCGAATCCGGGGTGGGCCCCTCACAGTAGCGTGAGCCGGCCGCCGGCGGGAATACGCCCGCGAAAAACGGCGGCGCCGGCTGCCCTCGCGGCCGATCGCTGGCAGCCTTGGCGGGCCAACCGCTACTATTTTGAAGCGGCCGGCGATCCCGCCGGCCAGCCATGCCGTTGGATTCGTCCACTCCGTCCTCTGCCGGAACCCGCTCCATGCACGATCGCTCGTTCCTCCGCCGTTTCGCCTCGGGCCACCTGCGGCCCTGGCTGCTCGCCGCCCTCGCCTCTGCACTCCCGCTTGTGGCGACCAGCGCCGCCTCGGCTGCGGACCAGGCCGTCGAGATCATCGCCGCAGTCAAAAAGGCCGCCGATGCCTATGAAAAAGCCTTCAATGCGGGAGACGACAAGGCTCTGGCCGACCAGTGGACGCTGGGAGCGGAACTCACGGAGGGTAGCGGCTCGCTCAAGGGCCGCGAGGCGATCATCGCCTCTCTCAAGCAGTGGCGGGGGATGCATCCCAAGGCCGCGGTCAAGATCGACGTCACCGACGTGGAGCCCCTGGGCGAGGGCGTGGCACGCGTGCGGGGCACGCTCGCCTTCACGAAAAACACCGACGAGGAGCCGGCCGTGTCGCGGTTCGACAGCCTGCGGGTGCTCGAGAGCGGCGTCTGGCGGATCGCCGAGTCGCGCGTCGTGCCGACGCCGAAGGCGGTGCTGACCGATCTGGCCTGGATGCTCGGCACCTGGCAGGCGGCCGACGCCAAGACCGGCACCACGATCGACGCCACGTATGAAAAAAGCCTCAACGGGCATGCGATCGTGGGCCGCGTGAAGGTGAGGCGGAAGGATGGCAGCACGGTCGAGTCGATCGACGTGATCCATCCCGATCGGCTCACCGGCCGCGTGCGGTCGTGGAGCTTCGATTCGACGGGCGCCCATGCCGAAGGGGAGTTTTCCAGCGACGGCGTCTCATTCGACCGCCGGCTGGTCGGCACGCCCGGCGACCCCGCCCTCGGCGACCGGGCGGAGTGGACGCAGGTGCTCACGCCGCTCGGCCGCGACATGCTGCTGTGGCACTCGATCGAGCGGACGATCGACGGCCGCAGCCAGCCCGACTCCGAGCCCGTGCACCTACGGCGGATTCGCTGACCGATTCGCCCACGATTTTTTATTCCTTCATCCGACTCACCTCGCTCCATCACCCTCGGGAACCCCAGTCATGTTCATGTTTCACACTCGCCGCCGGACATGGTTCCACCTGACGACGGTCGGCGTCGCGCTGCTCACGCAGGCGACCGGCCCGTCGGCGGTCGTCTTCGCCCATGGCGGCGGGGGCGGCCACGGCGGGGG
>JBJTSM010000215.1:0-2026 GCA_046076685.1 Planctomycetia bacterium
ACGGCTCTCCGTGATGCGCGGCGAAGACGGCCGCATCGCCTGCGTCCGCTACGTGCTCCCCCGACACAAGGCAGCCAACTGGGTTGGCCCAGGGCGAGGGCGGAAGTCCACGCGGCCGGACGCCAGCGTCCGGATTACGCTCATCGACCGCGACGTGCCGAGCTATTTTCAGAGTCTGGAGCACCTGCTGCGATACTGTGCCCGGCCGCCCTTCGCGCTGGAACGGCTCTCCGTGATGCGCGGCGAAGACGGCCGCATCGCCTGCGTCCGCTACGTGCTCCCCCGACGCTGGGTCACCATCTGGGCGGCCAACTGGGTCGGCCCGGGACGCGGGCGAAAGTCCGCCGTCACGGCGCATGACAAAAGGGAATGTCGGCAAGCCGCGTGATGCCGCGACTGGTGGGCATGCGGTCGGCGGACATGCGGCGGACGGAGATGCCACCGGCGACTGCTGCGACTTAGGCGACAAACTGTCCTCTCACGACACCTCCCGACGCCAAAGGCCAAACTCATGGCTCGGGTGGGCGATGAGTTTCCTTTTGCGTGCCCGGGGTGTGGTGGCGACATCCGACTTAGAGAAGACGGCCGGCAGGAGCCGGCTGACTTCGAACCGGAGGTTCGCAAGCGGAAGAAGGCCAGGACGGCTTCGCCCGCGGGAAGTCAGCCCCTGACACATCTCGGCGAACCGCTCGAACCGCCGCCAGTGTCTCCCGCCCACGGGCCACCCGCCGACTGGGGAGATCTCGTGCAGGACCACTTTCGACCGGGCAATCTTTCAGGGACGGATAGACGAGCGGGATTTGTAGGCGGCGACGGTGGGTTCTTCAACAAAGAGGGGAAAGTAGCAGCGGCCGGACTTGAACCGGCGACACCCGGCTTATGAAGCCGGTGCTCTAACCAACTGAGCTACGCTGCCAACACGGAAAACCGACGACCGCGGGCGGCGGTCGCGTTGTTTTCTCGGCCCCCAACTATACAGCCTTGGGCACGGTCCGTCAGCCGTCCATGCACAAAAGCCGGAAAAAAACGGCGGCCGGGGGAAGGCTCACCCCGGCCGCCGTGGCTCTCGTCGCCGCGCCCGGCCGTGCTCGGCCAGGCTCCGGCAAAGTCACTCCGTCATCGCGCAGGCTGCCTCGACGATCGCGTCGATCTTCTCGTCGGAGAGCTGGCCCTTGGCCATCGCATGGTTGGCCTGCACCTTGCCACCCTTGAAGCAGACGATCGTCAGGTCGGCATCGGGGGCGATCTTGTAGTCGGCCGGACCGTTGGCCGACTCCTCCGGCACCACGAACGCGATCCGCTCGATGCCATGCAGCTTCACGGACTCCGCCGCATCCTTCTTGAGCGATTCCGCGTCGCCGCCGAGCATGTTCACGAATCCCGTGAGCTTGGCGGACGCGTGCTCCTCGATCTCCTCGTCGAGCTTCTTGAGAAGCTTTGCGAGCTTGTCGTCGGCCGTGCGGGCGAACACCATCACCACCGGCCGCGACCCCATCTTGCAGCGGTAGCAGAGCGTCTTGCCGTCGGGCACGCCGTCGAGGGTGTTGCCCGTGACCTTCGTCACCGTCATTGCGCCGACCGATTCGCCCACCTGCTGGCCACTCGTGACCTCGGCCCGGGCCACTCCCGCCAACGCTGTCGCCGCCACGGCGATGCCGACCGCCGCCATTGTCCGAAACCATGCTGTACGCATTGCTGGAAACTCCTTGGAAAGGAAGCTGGAAAGCCGCCTGTCAGTCCGTGTCGGCGCGACACCGTGCACGCCGAATCATCCTTGCGGACCTCATTCTAGCGCAGGTACTATTTTCGCAGCAACTTTTCGGGCGTTTTACGTTTCGGGCGTCTCGTGGGACCGGCCGGCACGACGTGAACCCGGCGTGAACGGAAAATAGACGGAGTATCGCATGGGCAGAGTCAAAACAGGCGGTGGCTGGCGGGCGGTGCTCTACACGTTCAAGAAGGCCCGCCAGGCGGGCGGCCTGTGGCCGCTCTGGAAGGCCATGCGGACGAAAAACGCCTGCAAGAC
>JBJTSM010000216.1:0-6655 GCA_046076685.1 Planctomycetia bacterium
CGAAATCGGGCTCCTCGCCGCCGGCGACGATCCGGTCGGTGCTCCGCACCACGAAGTGGTCCTGATCCTTCACGGTGAACAGCACCGTCGCCGACGCGGTGCTCGCATCGGGCATGGTGGCCTCCGTCTTCACCACCCAGCCGTCGTCGACGGGGGTCAGTTCACCCTGGCTGAAGCCGCCGTCGGAATCGAATGTCCAGGAGCGGAGCACGCCCTCCACGGGATCCCAGCCGATCCGCTGCGCGCTCTTCGATTCCGGCTGACCACCGACGGAGAGCACGTAGTCGCCGAGCAGAAAGTTGCCGTCCTCGCTCCAGCGGTAGCTGATCGCCGTGCGGCCCTCCGGGCTCTCGTCCACCCAGTCACCCACGAGGAACGCCAGCGGTTCGAGCATCTCCTGCGCCGTCGGCACCGGGTCGTCGGCGAACTCCCGGTAGGAGGCGATGGGCCACTTGTCCCCGACCTTGTCGCGGACGAGCACGTACCGCAGCTGCGCCGCGGCGGCGCCGTCTTCGGCCGTGATCTGCCGGATGCCCTCTTCGACGGCGAGACTGTCGCCGACCGAACGCACCGCCGTCACCTCCATCGCGAGCGCCGCCTTCGGGAACTTGGCGAAGAAGGCCTTGAAGAGGGCGGCGATTTCCTCGCGGCCCCGGTAGACGTTGCCGTTTTCATCGACGAGCTCCCCCTTCTCCATGAAGAGGGCGGCCAGGCCGCCCGCGTCGGCGGCATTGAACGCCTTCACGGTGGCTTCGACCTCGCGGCGGATCAACGCCTCGAACTCGGGCGACGCAGCCACCTCGGCCGCGACCGTTTCGGCCGCCTTCGCCGGCACCACCACGGATTGCACCTCGGCAGCCAGGCCGCTGCCGGCCGGCAGGACCGACGCCAGCACCACCCACTCCGCCCTCTGCCGCCACGTTCGGCGACCCGTCTTGACCACGTTCATGCTGCCCTCGTCTGTGACTGTGATGATGCGCCTGCCCGTGAACGATAAGGAACCATTTTTCGTTCCCGAGTGCAAGCAACCGCCGCCGATTCCCGCCGCGCGGAATGGTGCGCGTGTCTCGGCCGCGATCCCGGCGCTCGCGCTTCGGGCTTGTATCAACGCCCGTCCCATAAAAGCCCCGGGCGCAAGCCCAGGGATCAGGCCGCACCGGCCGCTTGTCGATCCCGGCTGCCGGCGGGTAACGTCTCCTGCAGCGTTGCACGTTTTTGTCTTTTTCTGACCATCGATCCAGCACAGGAGTCCACAGATGGCACTGCCCACCAAGGCCGCGATGAGCCTTTTCGAGGAATTCAAGAACTTCGCGTTCAAGGGAAACGTGATCGACCTCGCCGTCGGTGTGATCATCGGCGGCGCGTTCGGCAAGATCGTGTCGAGCATGGTCGACAACGTCATCATGCCGGTGGTGGGCGTGATCCTGCCCGGCAACAACGGCTACGAGAAATGGGCCATCTCGATCGGGGAGAAGACGATCCCTTACGGCAAGTTCCTCGGCGACATCGTCAGCTTCCTGATCCTGGCGCTGGCGCTCTTCATCTTCATCGTGAAGTTCCTGGGCTGGGTGATGAAGTCGAAGGCCGCCGAGGCCGCCGAGACCGCCCCGCCGCCGCCCACCAAGGATCAGGAGCTGCTGATGGAGATCCGCGACCTGCTCAAGCAGCAGGCCCGCTGAAGCGGCGATTCTTCCAACCCAAAAAGCCGAGGAGGCTGGGCGCCCGGCGCCCAGCCTCCTCTTTTTTCAAGAACCACGTGACTGATCGCGGCAATTACTTGCAGCGACGGCAGCCCCGCTTGCAGCCCTTCTTGCAACCGGCACCGGCACCGGCACCACAGTCGCCGCAGGCCGAAGCCGCACCGGCGTCACCGGCCGAGCCGGCACCGCCGCAAGCACCCTCGACGGGCACCTCGACGGCGACCGTCACGCACTTCTGCACGGGCACTTCCTTCGTCACCTGGTGCGGGACGCGGACCGAGTAGCTCTCGGTCTTCGTCTCGGGAACGCAGTCATACACCGTGACGGTGTACGACTCTTCCTTCTGCTGCGGAACCATGACGGTGTAGGAAACTTCCTTCGTCATGGTCTCGGGCACGCACTTGGTCACCTGGTACTCCCGAGTCTTCGTCTCGGCCTTGCACTTGGTGACGTTGACCGTGCGGGTCTTCTGCTCCGGCACCATCTTCGTGACGGTGTAGGTGCGGGTCCGCTCTTCCGGCACGCAGGTCGTGACGGTGTAGGTGCGGGTCCGCTCCTCCGGACGGTGCTTCGTGACGCTGACCGTGCGGGTCTTCGTCTCGGGCACCATCTTCGTCACGGTGTAGCTCCGGGTCTTCTCCTCGGAACGACACTTCGTGACGTTGACCGAACGGGTCTTCGTCTCGGGCACCATCTTGGTCACGGTGTAGGTGCGGGTCCGCTCCTCGGGGCGGCACTTCGACACCGTGTAGGTGCGGGTCCGCTCCTCGTCGCGATACTTCGTCACGTTGACCGTCCGGGTCCGCTGTTCCTGCCGGCACTTGGTGACGTTCACCGTGTGGGGAACCTCTTCCGTCACGCAATCGTAGGTCGTGACCGGCACTTCCTTCGTCTCACACGTCGGCACCCAGACCCGCTTGCAGCAGGTCTTCGGGGGGCACGGGCAGCCGCAGGCATCGGTGCCGCTCGAAGCGACCTCGACCTGCTGCGTCTCCCAATGGCCACCACGCACCTGCACCGTCTTCGAACCCTGCACGGCCACCCGCTTCTGCACCTTGTGGGTGTGGGTCACCTGCTCGGTGTAGGGAACGTTCACCGTGTAGGTCTGCTCGACCGACTCGGTGTAGGGAACCTTCACCTTGTAAGTCGAAACCTTCTCTTCGGTGTAGGGCACCATCACGGTGTAGGTCGAGGTCTTCTCTTCCTGGACAGGCACGTGCACCGTGTAGGTCTGCTCGACCGACTCGGTGTAGGGGACCTGGACCGTGTAGGTCGAGGTCTTCTCTTCCTGGACAGGCACGTGCACCGTGTAGGTCTGCTCGACCTGCTCGGTGTAGGGGACCTGGACCGTGTAGGTCGAGGTCTTCTCTTCCTGCTTGGGAACCATGACGGTGTAGGTGGAGGTCTTCTCCTCCGACACCGGCACGTGCACCGTGTAGGTCTGCTCGACCGACTCGGTGTAGGGGACCTGGACCGTGTACTCGGACGTCTTCGTCTCGGTCACGTTCTTGTTGACCGTGTAGTTCACGGTCTTGGTCCGAGTCTCGGGAACCTGCACGGTGACCGTGCGGGTCTTCGTCTCGGTCCGGGGCACCCGCTTGTTGACCGTGTAGGTCCGCTCGCGGGTCTCCGTGGTGTACTCGGTCGAGGTGACCGTCTTCATCTCGGTCACGTACTGACGCTGGTACACCGTCTTGGTGCCGCCGCAGGCGGCCGCACCACCACACTCACCACCGGCAGAATCGCTGCTGGCAACCGCGTTGCCGCAGCCACCTTCACAACCGCCACCGCAGCTGCCGCAGTCGCCCGCGAACGTGCTGGTGCACATCGCGAGGACGGCGATCGCCGGGAGGAGGATCGACAGAACTTTGCGAAACACGCAAACCTCCAAAAGGAACAGGGGAAAGGAACAGGGGGGAGACTCGAGCAGGTTGTTCTCGAACGCGCCCGGGTTCCGGTCGGTCGAAGAGACCTTTCTCTTTCCACGACCGAAACGCTCGGCCGCCTGATAAGTTGGATAGGTTACGTTGACTTATCCGCCTTGCAAGAGCTTCGGCCTTGAAAATGCCGGTTTTTCGCGGCCCGAGCGCGGCGATGCTGATTTTGCGGGGGAAACGGCCCCCGTTCGCAGGGCGGCAGCGTCACGCAGCCCCCGGTTCGAATGCGACACACCGTGCAAAAAAGGCCAGAAAATACCCGAAAACAGGCAGCGCCGACGGGCTTCCCGGCCGGCTTACTGCATCAGGTCGTGCACCAGCGGCCGCATGATGGCTGCCCGGCGGGCGTTGCCGATCGTGCTGGGATGCTGCTGGTCGTCGAGAAAGCACTCCACGGCCGGCAGGCCGTCTGGGCCGAGAAATGCCGCATTCGCGTCGACAAAGGCCAGGCCGGCCTGTTCACCCCGGGCATCGACTTGCGCATCGATGAACTCCCGGACGACACGGTTGGCCTCGTCCTGCCTTTCCCGCTGTTCCCACCGCTTGATGCTCGGCGCGATCGCCACGAATGCGACCCGCACGTCGGGAAGTTCGCGGCGGAGGTTGCCCACAAGGCTGGCGAAGGCATCGCGAACCTCGGCCGGGCCCGCTCCGGCGGCGACGTCGTTGCCGCCCGCCGACACCACCACGGCCCGCGGCCGCGCCGCGGCCACGAGCCGATCGGCCACGCGGGCGAGTTCCGCGAGCGTCGCGCCCCCCACGCCGCGGTTGACCACGCTCAGGCCGGGGAAGTCGCCGGCGAGCGTATTCCAGAGCCTTATATTGGAAGAACCGAGAAACACCACGCCGCCCGCCTCCGGCGGCTGCTCGCGGTCGGCCTTCTCGAAGGCGGCGAGTTCTTCTTCCCACCGTACGGGCGGCGGCACGGACGCAGCCGCATCGCCCACGGCGGGGCCGACCGGTCCTGAGGTCGCCGGCGCGGAGGGATTCGGTGCCACGGCCGCCTTCTTCTCGAGCGGCCGGGCGAAGATGCGGTTCCAGTCGGTCGCCATTCGCACCACGCTCCAGCCGTATGTGTCAGCCGCCTCGAGCGAATCGTTCGACGGCTCCCCATAGGCCATCTCCCTGGCGGCATCGTCGTGCAGCACCATGAGCTGCAGGCTCGGATGGCGGCTCGACTGCGACCACCGCAGCATCTCGATGTCGCCGGTCGTGCCGACGTTGCCCGCCGCGAAGATCGGCCGGCGACCGATGTGCTCGCCGATGCTGACGGGCTTGCGCTCCTCGTCGTTGAGCACCTCGAGCTGCGGCACGACCACCAGTTCCAGGCGGCGATTGGGCGAGCCGGCGCGATCGCCCTCGGTCGCCATGGTCTCCACGTCCGATGCCTCGACTTCCCGCATCTGCGACACCGCCCGCGAGGCGATGACGTGCTCGGGGCCGATGCCATACCATGCCTCAGCCGCCGGCCGCATGAAATGCACGCCGCTGCCGGAGCAGATCCAGACCGAGAAGTCGTGGCTGCGCAACAGCGCGATCAGCTCCTGCATCGGCTGATAGGTGACGTCGCCGTAGGGCACGTCGAACACCGGATGGCGGGCCGTCTGGAGAAACTGTCGCGCATCGTTCTCGAGCCGCTCTTCGGACTCGCCCGCCAGCAGCGTGAACACGACGTCGAGGAAATATTTCTTGCCGAGCCGACGGATGAAATCGATGTCACCCGTCAGCATGGTGGCATAGGGCTCCTCGTGCGCAAGCTCGGGATTCCGCTCCGCCAGCTTCTTGAGCCGGTCGATGAGAAACATGCCGTGCACGATCGGCTTCTCGCAGACGAGGGTGCCGTCGTGATCGAACACGGCCACCCGCTCCGGCACCGGCACGAACGTGTCGCTGCCCTGCTTCGTCACCCGCGTCACGAAGTCGAGGATCGCCTGCTTCGTCGGCCCGTCGTTCCAGCTTGGCAACGGATCCGCCACCGCGGCCATCGGCCCGACCGCATCGGCCCGACCGGCCGGCTGCGACCCGCACGTGCCGCAGGCAGCCGCGCCGGCCCCGCCGCCGGTTCCTGAGCCCGCGGGCTTCGCGGCCACCCGGGGCGCGGGGGAAGGGGCGGGCGAGACGCCAAACCAGATCACGGCGGCCGTCAGTGCGGCCAAGGCCGCCATCGGCAGGGCGACACCGCCGCCTGAGGTCGGCCGATCCGGACCGGGGCCGCGAGCGGAGGAGGAGTCGTGGGTGGTGTGGCTGGTCATGGCGTGCTCCTGGTTGGGCTGCCCGGCTGGCTGGCGGCCGAGACGTGGCCGAAACGTGGCCAACATCGTGTGCTGCGGGCGCTGCGACCGCAAGCAACGAGCCGCCCGGGCGTCTTCCCGCGGGTTTCGCGGCGGCCGCCGCAACGGGTATCCTGAGCCGCCCGTGTCAGCCCCGCACCGATGCGGGTCCGCCCTCCCCACCACGTATCGATCCACGACCTGTCGCACGACCCATCCATAGGAGGTTTTGCATGCGATCCCGCTGCCTGGCTCACGGCCTCTGCACCGCCCTTCTCGCGGCGGCTTCGCTCTCTCTCTCGGGCACCGTCGCCCACGCCGATGTCGCCCTCAACAACATGTTCGGCGACCACATGGTGCTGCAGCAGGGCATCAGGAACAAGGTCTGGGGCAAGGCCGATCCGGGCGAGGCGGTCACGGTGACGCTCGGCGGCCAGACACATTCCACGACCGCCGGCGCCGACGGCTCGTGGCACCTGCTGCTCGATCCCGTGCAGGAATACGGCGGCCCGCACACGCTCACCGTGAAGGGCAAGAACACCGTCACCTTCAGCGACGTGCTCATCGGCGAGGTCTGGGTCTGCGCCGGCCAGTCGAACATGCAGTGGAGCGTCAGCAATTCCAACGATCCCGACATCGAAAAGGCCGCCGCGAAGTTCCCGAACATCCGGTTCATCTCGGTGCCGCAGGTCGGCACGCAGGAGCCGCAGTGGAACTTCAACGGCAAGTGGGCCGCCTGCTCGCCCGA
>JBJTSM010000217.1:0-3356 GCA_046076685.1 Planctomycetia bacterium
CTGCACGCGGGCCAAAACCGCGGCCGGCTGGCTGATCGAAGGGGAACTGTCCCGGGCCGACGTGGAACGGCTCGCCGCGACGGTGCTGGCCGACCCCGTCACCAAAACGTTCACGGTCGCCGACCTTGGCGGCGAGGCGGAATCGACGGCCAAAGCGACCGCCGCTGACGGCCTGCCCACCCTGCTCCATGTTCTGCCCCGCGCGGGCGTCACCGATCCGGCCGCCGAAACCATGCAGGAAGCCTGCGGCCTCCTGGGGCTGCGGCCGACGGCCGTGCGCAGCGTCCGCAAGTACTGGCTGCCCGCCCTCGACCGGTCGGCGGCCGACCGGCTCGCCTGGAAGCTGCTGGCCAGCGAGGCGATCCACGACGTGGTGTTCGGTCCGCTCACCCTGCGCACGCTCTCCGGCGGTCGGCCATGGACGTTTTCCCAGCAGACGGTCCGCCTCGCCGGCCTCGACGACGCCGCGCTCGAGAAGCTGAGCCGCGACCGCTGCCTCGCGCTCTCGGCCGCCGAACTGCATGCCGTGCGCGACCACTTCCAGGGCCTGGGCCGCGATCCGCTGGAGATCGAACTGGAGACCATCGCCCAGACCTGGAGCGAGCACTGCTGCCACAAGACGCTCGGCAGCCCGATCGACCACGTCGGTCCCGCGGGCGCGGTCCGCTACGACAACCTGCTCAAGGAGACGGTGTTCGCGGCCACGCGGAAAGTGCGGGAGCAGCTCGGCCCCGACGACTGGTGCGTGAGCGTCTTCCGCGACAACTCCGGCGTGGTGCGGTTCGACGGCGACCACGACATCTGCGTGAAGGTGGAGACACACAACCATCCATCGGCGATCGAGCCCTACGGCGGCGCGGCCACGGGGCTCGGGGGCGTGATCCGCGACGTGCTCGGCACGGGCCTGGGCGCCAAGCCGATCGCGAACCTCGACGTCTTCTGCGTCGGTCGGCCCGACACGCCCGCCGCCGACCTGCCCTCGGGCGTGATCCATCCCCGCCGCCTGCTGGCGGGCGTGGTGGCCGGCGTCCGCGACTACGGCAACCGCATGGGCATCCCCACGATCGCCGGCGCCGTCGCCTTCGATCCCGGCTACATCGGCAACCCGCTCGTCTTCTGCGGCACGGTCGGCATCATGCCCCGCAACTCGGCCGACGCTGCCGTGCAGCCGGGCGACCTGGTGGTGGTCGCGGGCGGCCGCACCGGCCGCGATGGCATCCACGGCGCCACCTTCTCGAGCGTGGAGCTGTCGAGCGACAGCGAGAGCCAGTCGGGCGGATCGGTGCAGATCGGGCACGCCATCCATGAAAAGATGGTCTGCGACTTCGTGCTCGAGGCGTCGCGGCAGCGGCTCTTCCACGCCATCACCGACTGCGGAGCCGGCGGCCTCTCGAGCGCCGTCGGCGAGATGGCCGCGACGCTCGGCGCGGAGGTCGATCTCGACCGGGTGCCGCTCAAGTACGACGGCCTCTCCGCCACCGAGACCTGGATCTCGGAGGCGCAGGAGCGGATGGTGCTCGCCGTCGCCCCGGCCGATTGGGAGAAACTCTCCCGCATCGCCGCCGACGAGGGCGTGGAGGCCACGGCCATCGGCACGTTCACCGGTTCCGGCCGGCTCGTGCTCCGCTGGCAGGGCCGGACGGCCGGCGAACTCGACTGCCACTTCCTCAACGAAGGATGTCCGCGGCGGCGGCTCACGTCGCGACACGTGCCCACGGCAGTGGAGCCGACCACCTGGACGGCGCGGGCCGGCGAATCGCTCGAGGCCTGCCTCCTCGACCTGCTCGCGGCACCCGACGTCGCCAGCAAGGAATGGATCATCCGCCAGTACGACCACGAGGTGCAGGGCTGCAGCATCGTCAAGCCGCTGCTCGGGCCGGGCGAGGGCCCCGCCGACGGCACGGTCATCCGCGGCGTGCTCGGCCGCGACCGCGGCATCGTGCTCGGCGTCGGACTACGGCACCGGCTGGGCTGGCTCGACCCCTACCAGATGGCGGCCGGCGGCATCGTCGAGGCGATCGCCAACGTCGTCGCCGCGGGCGCCGATCCCGCGCGGATCGCCCTGCTCGACAACTTCTGCTGGGGCGACTGCCGCCGCGAGGAATCGCTCGGCACGCTGGTGGAGGCCTGCCGCGCCTGCCACGACATGGCCGTGGCATTCACCGCGCCGTTCGTGAGCGGCAAGGACAGCCTCAACAACGTCTTCGCCTGGACAGACTCCGGCGGCAGGCACCACGAGCGTTCGATTCCGCCCACGCTCCTCGCCACGGCGCTGGGGCAGATGGAGGCCGTGCACCGGGCGATCACGCCCGATCTCAAGCGGGTGGGCAACCGGCTGGCGGTGGTGGGCCTGTCGCAGGACGATCTCGCCGGCAGCCAGTTGGAACTCGTGGGCCGCGTCCGCGGTGGCCGGGTGCCGCAGGTCGATGCGGCGGCCTGTCGGGCCGTGTTTGCGGCGGTCGCGGCCGCGCAGCGGGCGGGCCTCGTCGCCGCCTGCCACGACTGCTCCGACGGCGGCCTCCTGACCGCGGTCGCCGAAATGGCGATCGCCGGCAGAGCGGCGGCGCGGATCGAACTGTCCGCCGCGCCGATGGAGACGGCCGGCGTAGCCACGCCGGGCTCCACGCTCGCCGCCGATCTGGCCATCGCATTCGCGGAAACGCCCGGGCGGTTCGTCTGCGAAGTGCCCGCCGCCGTCGCCGAGCGGTTTGCCGACCAGATGAACGAGATGAACAAGAAGCACCCCGTGCCCTGGAACTGGATCGGCGGAGTCGTCGCCGGCGATCGGCTGGAGATTGTCTCCACCGACGGCCAGGTCGCGACGGTGCCGGTGGCCGGCCTCGCTCGGGCCTGGCAGGGAGGAACGTGAGCATGCTGTCACCACGCGCGCTGATCCTGCGGGCACCGGGCACGAACTGCGATCACGAAACGGCACACGCCTTCGAGCGTGCCGGTGCGATCGCCCGCCGCGTGCACGTGCGGGCCCTGGCCCAGAAGCCCGCGCTCGCCGACGACTTTCAGATCCTCTGCATCCCCGGCGGGTTCTCGTATGGCGACGACATCGCCAGCGGTCGCATCTTCGCCTTGGAACTCAGGTCGCGGCTCGCCGACGGGCTGGCGAAGTTTCGCGACCGCGGCGGGCTCATCCTCGGCATCTGCAACGGCTTCCAGGTGCTCCTGCAGACGGGCCTGCTCCTCGCCGACCCGGGCACGGGCGCGGCCCGCGCGAGCCTCGCCCACAACACCTCCGGCATGTTCGTGGACCGCTGGGTGCATCTGCGGACGGCGCCGGGCCGGTGCGTGTTTTTGCAGGGCATGGACCGGTTCTACCTGCCGGTCGCCCACGGCGAGGGGCG
>JBJTSM010000218.1:0-10695 GCA_046076685.1 Planctomycetia bacterium
CGGGCCGCTCCGCCTGGTCACGCCACTCGAGCCAGCTTTAGCAACACGATGGCGCAGATCGTGCGGCTCACCGAGCGGCTCGACGCCGTCGAGCCGGTGCGGAAGACGCGGCTGCCGGAGTGCCTCCTCGACCTCTGCGGCCGGATGGGGCAGCGGGCGATCGTCCTCGTGTTCAGCGACTGCTTCACCGACGTTGAGCGGCTGGAGGCGGCCCTGCAGCGGATCCGCTACGCGCGGCATGAGGTCGTGCTCTTCCAGATGCTCCACCCCGACGAACTCGAGTTCCGGTTCGAGGGCAACGTGAAGTTCCGTGGCCTCGAGGTCGACGAGGAACTGCTCACGCAGCCCGCCGAACTGCGCCGGCGCTACCTCGACGCGCTCGCCGGCTTCAACGGCCGGCTCGAGGAGGCGTGCCTGCGCAACCGCGTCGAGCGGGTGGTGGTGGACACCGGCCGCAACCCCGCCGAGGTGCTCGTGGATTACCTCAACGCCCGCAGCCTGCGGTCCCGCGGTCGCTGACGGACCCACGGCATGCGTGCCGCCCATCCGCGAGGAGCCACCGGTGACAAGACCCCGGCGACGGGCGTAGGCTGCTCACACGATGCGAGCCCCAGAGTGGGTGCGGGTGAAGAGCCCGGCAGCAGAGCCCGGCCTCCGATACCGCCTGGACCATGTCGGCATGACCAGCCCCACGCCACCGTCGCCGCAGCCCGGCCGCTTCGCCCGCAGCGCCTGGATTCTGCTCGACTGGGCCGCCAGCGCGTTCTCGACCGTGCTGATCACGCTCGTGGTCGCCTACGTCGAGAAACTGGTCTTTGCAACCGGTGGCTGGGGCGTTTCGGCCGGGGTGATCTGGTCGTGGACGCTCGCGGCGGCGATGCTCGCCTCGGCCGTGCTGGTGCCGTGGGTCGCCGCCTGGGCCGATCGCCGCGATGGCCACCAGCGGGCGCTCGTGATCGCCACCTGCACGGGCGCAGGGGGGCTCGTCATGCTGGCCGCCGTGCCGGCCCAGGCCCGGATCGCCGTCGTGGCTGCGGTCGTCGTGGCGTGCGTCGGATTCGACATCGCGCAGGTGTTCACCGGCAGCCTGCTCCGACGGGTCGCCGGGGAGCGGGACGCCGATCGCCTCTCCGCCCTGGGCTTCGCCGCCGGCTATGCGGGCGGCGCGATCGCGCTGGTGATCGCCACCGCCGTCGTCACCGCGCACGCCCGCCTCGGCCTCGACATGGCGGGCGGTCTCCGGGCCGCTTTCGCCGTCACGGCGGCCTGGTGGCTCGTGTTCTCCCTGCCGGCGGCGGTCGCTCGCTTCGACTCAAGCGACGGCATCCGGCATGCCGCGACGCCCGGCCGCGAACTCGGGGCGTTCGCCATGAGCCTGTGGAACGCGCCGGCCGGATCTCCCGACCGCGGGTTCGCGGCAGTTCTCGGCGGCGCGATGCTCGCCCTCGGCGGCGTGCAGACGGCGATCGCGCAGTTCTCGAGCCTCGCCCTGCAGAGGTTCGACCTCGACGGCCCGGCGCTCGTGCGGCTCGTGCTCCTCGTGCAGGCGGTCGCGCTGCCAGGCGCGATCCTCGTCGGCTGGCTCTCCGAGCGGGCGGGCAGGTGGCCGGCCGCGGTCTTCTGCTTCGGCGGTTGGATCGTCGTGCTCGTGCTCGCCTGGTTCGTGGAGACGACGGGGCAACTCTACGGCCTCGCCGTCCTGCTGGCCCTCGTGCTCGGGGGCATCCAAAGCCTGCTCCGCGCGGCCGTCGCCGTGCGGGCACCGCCCGGCCATGCGGGGGTTTCGTTCGGCCTCCTGCAGGTGGGCACGAAGCTCGCGGGCTGCGCCGCGAGCCTCGCATTCGGCGGGCTCCAGGTGGCGACGGGCAACCCGCAGTCGGGCCTCGTCGCGCTGATCGCGCAGCTCGCCATCGGCTGGTGGCTCATCCGCCGCCTGACGTGACGCGGCGCAGGATCCCCCGGGGCCGTCGCGCAAACCCACTCTCGAGGGCCGCGCTCAATAGCGTGGCACGCCCGGATCGACGTCGGTGCTCCAGGCGTCGATGCCACCCCGCAGGCTCGTGACTGCGGGAAAGCCGCGTTCGCGGAGCCAGTGGGTGACGCGGAGGCTGCGGACGCCGTGGTGGCAATGGACGATGATCCGCCGCGCCCGCCAGGCCTCCAGTTCGCCGATGCGTTCGGGCAGTTCCTGCATCGGCACGAGCACGGCGCCCGTGATCCGGGCGGTCGCGTGCTCGTCGGGCGTGCGGCAGTCGAGGAGCAGCATCTCCCCCGGGTGTGCTTCCCAGAGCAGCTGCTTGGCTTCGGCGGCGGAGATTTCGAGGGGAACGTCTTTCATAGGGTGCAGGCTCTGGATGGAGGCTCGTGGAACGGAGGTGCTGCGTGCGGGGGTCGGGGTCGGGGCGAACGTCAGTACCAGACGCCGGCGCGGACGAGGAACGTGTCGCTGGGAGAAAGCCACGGCTGGTTCGACAGATAGTATTCCACCGAACGGCCCGTCACCCAGCCGGCCTCGCATTTCCAGGAGAGCCCGAGGTCGGCCGGCCGCCGCTCCCAGCCGGCCAGCAGCCGATAGTCGCGGATCACGAGGATCTGATCCTGTCCCTTGGTTGGCCCCGTGACCGACTGCACCGCCCACTGGTTGCCGCCGAACTCGGCCGCGAGGTAGAGCCAGTGGCTCGCCCGCGGCCGTTCCGCGATCCGCCAGGCCAGCCGCGGCCGCGGGAAGATCAGCTCGAACCGTTTGTCGTCGGCGGGCGTCCAGAGCAGGCCGCCGGCCGGGAGGAGATTGACGTCGTAGCGGTCGAGGTAGATCACGCCCGCCACCACCCGCAGGTCCTTGGTGGCCTCCCAGGCGCCGAAGCCATGGCCGGTCACCCGCAGGGCCTGCGGCGAATCGTTGTGGAAGTCGCTGTACCAGCCGGGCGATACGGCCAGATCGACGCCGAGTCGCTCACCCACTTTTTTCAGCCAACGCGCCTGGACGTAGCCGTCGAAGAGCGTGCCGGGAAGGTCGGCACCGGTGGGAATGTCGGTGAGCGTGCCGGCGAAGCCGGCGGTGACGAGCAGCGGTGACTCGATCGTGGGGCAGGGCATGCCCAGCGTGATCGTCTTTTCGAGGGTCGTCAGGCCGAGGCCGCTCGCGTCGAGCTTCGGCAGTTCGGTGGTCTGAAAGAAGGCCTGCTGGAGGATGCCGGGCTTCGCGCCTGGCGGCAGCTTGCGGCCTGCCGGCGGCTCGAACTCCTGCCTGGGCTGGCCCGGCGGGGCGAGGTCGTCGGGCAGAAGCGGCTCGGTGAGATCCTGCGGATCACCGAGCGCCGCCAGCCGGATCCGCGCGAAGACGGTTTGTTGTTCGGCGGTGTCAGGCTCTTCGACCGCCGGCAGGGGCCGCACGAGTTCGGTGGGCTCATCGGCGCGCGAGCCGTCTGCCGCCAAGACCGACAGCACGAGCACGGCGCATCTCGCCAGGAAGCTGACGATGGACCGGCATCCGCCCGTCGGTCGACACGACGTCATGTTTTTCGTGAAACGGCTAATAGGCGAGGCCGACGCGGAGCATGAGCGTGTCGGGCAGGTTCTGGTACTGCCCCTGCGGGGGGCCGTCGACGTAGAAGAGCTGGCGGGCGAAGACGTAGCCCACCTCCATGTTGCCGGTGAGCCCGTGGCCCGCCACCGGCACGAACTCCGTGCCGAGCGTCACGCGGACGTCGTTGTAGTCGAAGGGGGAGATGCCGTTGAAGCCGTAGGTCGAACGCCGGAAGGTCCACGCGCCGCCGCCGTACTCGCCGGCGAGGTAGCCCCAGACGTTGCGGTTGGCCATGGTCGTGAGCCGCCTGGCCACCCGCGGCGACGGGAAGAAGATGTCGTAGCGTGTGTCGGCGTCGGGCGTCCAGACGACGCCCAGCGCCGGCAGGAGCTTCACGAGATTGCGGTCGAGGTAGACGATGCCCGCCTTGGCCTGCACGGTGGGGGTGAGCTGGAGCGTGCCGATGGCGCGGCCCATGACACGCCAGCTCTGCCACACGAGCACGTCCCAGTTGGTGTAGATGCCGACCCGCACGCCGAGTTCGGCGCCGAAGAGGGGGGTGAACCGTGGGTTCCAGGCGGTATCGACGAACACGTCGTACGTGTTCGGCGGCAGGTCGGCGGTCATCGTGGGCGTCGTCTGCGGGCCATCCCAGAGCTGCAGGCCGAAGCCGGGCGTGATGAGCAGCGGCGCGTGATTGAGATTTGCCGGCGAGTTGTGAAAGAACGGCACCGCGAACGTGGCGGTGGTGTCGAGTTCGTTGATGCCGACGTTCGTGCCCTTGCCGTCCCCGAACAGGTAGGCCCAGCTGCCGCGGGCGCCCTGGTAGAGCCTCATCGTCTGCTGGAAGGTCGAGTTCTGCGCGGGATAGCCGGGGGGAAAGAGCGAGCCGCTCATGGGCGGCGGCCCCTGCGTGGGGGTGAGCGACGGTGCGGCGGTCGAGTAGCCGGGATAGCCGGGCGTGCCGGTGATCGCCGAGGGCGCCCAGGTCGATGGCGTCGGCAGTCCGGAGGCGGGTGCTGGAAACACCTGGCCCGCCTGCGGCCCGTAGGGATCCCAGGCGGGGGGCGGCGGCAGCGGCGTGCCGGAGGGAGAGGCCTGTGCGATGCGGTCGAGCGAGGAGGCCGCGGGAGGCGGCAGGGCGGCCGTCTGCGCGGCGGCAAACCGGCAGCAGGCGACCGTGAGTCCGGCCAGCAGGAGGCCGGCCCGAATGGACCGCGGCAGCATGAGCAGCTTGGAGCGCACAGCCAAAGACACCCCGGGCGGAGTCCGCCATCGGACCGGAACACGATGCCGTGCCCGCGCACGACAGGCGGGGGGGGTACCGCGCGTGGAGCGGGAGGGTCAAGGCCGCAGCCTCCGGGCCGACCGGCCAGCCGCCGCCGCCAGGCTGCCGGGCTTGCCCGAACTGCCGGGGCCGAAAGAGCCGATCCACCAGATCCGCTATTTTACCGGCACGCCTTCGCCGTCACGGCGAAGCGACGCCGGCCGAGTCTGCCTGCATCCAGCTTGAGTATGAATGGACGACGATGAGCGACGGCGGCGAGATCTCCGATCCGATCGATCCGGCGGTGCTGGCGGCACGCGGCGGGCTGGCGACGTTCGAGCATCATGCCGAAGTCGGCTCGACGATGGAACGGGCCCGGGAGTTGGCCATCGATCCCGGCTGTCCGCTGCCGGCCGCCGTCGTCGCCGACCTGCAGTCGCTCGGCCGCGGCCAGCGCGGCGCCCGCTGGTGGCAGCCGCCGGGCAGCCTGGCCGTGAGCGTGGTGGTCGACGGCGGCATGACGCCGTCGGGCATGCCTCCGGCGATCTGGTCGCTGGCGTGTGGGGTGGCGCTCGCCGAAGCGGTGGCGGCGGCCGCCCCCGGGGTCGAGCCGCTCGTGCGCTGGCCCAACGACATCGAGGTGGGCGGCCGGAAGCTGGCCGGCATCTTGGTCGAGACCACGCCGGGGGGGCGGGCCATCTTCGGCGTCGGCGTGAACACCACGGGCGTTTCGTGCGCGGCGCCGCCGCCGCTCGACCGGAAGATCGTCACGCTGCCCGAGCTGACCGGTGGCAGCCTGCCGCGCGAGCGGCTGCTCGTCGAGTTTCTGCCAAGGCTCTTCGCGCTCCTGGCGGCCACGGCCGTCGATCCGGAGGCCTTCGTGGCCCGATATCGGGCGCGGTGCGGTCTCGACGGCCATTCCATCACGGTCTATCGCGGCGACGAACGGCTGAGCGGCATCTGCCGCGGCATCGCCGCGGACGGCGCGCTTTTGCTCGATACGCCGGCCGGCCGCGAGCGCGTGACGTCCGGCAGCCTCACCCATCCGGCCGACGTCTGGCGGGGCGGCTGACGGTGGTCACTTCCGCCGCGCCCGCAAGGCGGCCACGCAGACCTCGCGGCCGGCGGTGGAGAGCTGCCGGGCCCGTGGCTCGTAGCCCCAGCCGCGGAAGCGGTCGAGCCACGTCGGCAGTTCCTCGGCCCGCGACCAGTCGGGCAGCTTGAGGGTGGCGATCAGCCCCCTGGGCCTCACGCCGGCGGCCGTCACGATCCGCTCGAGCGACGCAAGCGTGCTGCGCGGGTCGATGTTCATGTCGGCCACGATCCAGTCGAAGCCGCGAAAGAGTTTGACCTTCACGTCGCGGGCCCGCATCCGCCACTGCTCGAAGCCGGGATGCTTCCCCACGCGGTCGTCGACCAGGGCCGGGTCGATGCCCACGACCGCAAGCCCGCTCTCCAGCAGCCGCTGGCAGGCGCCGCCGGGCGCGCAGCCGAGTTCGACGGCCCGCTGACCCCGCTCGAGATCGAGGCCGAAGACCGCGATCGCCTCGTCGAGCTTGAGCCAGGCCCGCGAGACCTTGTCTTCCGTCAGGGCGACCGGATGCATGCCGCCCGGCTGGCGGCTCGACGGCGTGCCCGCGCGGTGCCAGCCCACCCACCAGCGTTCGGCCGTGTCAAAGAGGCAGTCGAGCACGAGGTCGCCTGCGGCCGCCTGCTCGGGGAGTGTGGCCGGCATGCGAAAGGCCGATAGGAGCGCGGCGCGGATCGCGTGCCGATCGACGTCTGGTTCCAGCCGCCGGTCGCGGTGCCAGACGTGGATGTTGTCCCACGTGGGGTGGGCGGCGAGCGTGTGCACCGCCGCGATGCGGTCGGCGGCCGACTGCCCCGAGACCTGCCCGAGCGAGCGGATGACCGTCCGGGCAAAGACCAGATCGGGAAAAAAGTCGTCGGCCGGATCGACGCCGCCCAGGCGAAACGTCACCACGCCCCGGCGCCAGGCCGCCTGTGCAAGTTCGGGCAGCACGAGCTCCTGCCGGCGGCGGAGACTCGCCTCGGCGGCCCCCTGGCAGGTCGCCAGCAGAAAACCACCCCGTTCGGCCGGGGCGGGGGTCGAAGCCTTGCCAGGGATGTGGGTGGAGCGGGAGGGGGGAGCGGGAGGCATGCCCATGATCGTACCTCCGACGTCCGCTCAAAAAATCAGGCCGGCCCGGGCGCCCAAGGGCCCGGGCCGGCCTTTCTCGTCTGAACGCGGAAAAGGGACGGGGAGCATGGGCGAAACGATCGTTTCGCCATGGTTGAAAGAGGCCCCGAAAGGCCTCGATCAACCACCTGCTCAGCCGTGGCCCTTCTTCTTCTTGGCGACCTTCTTGGCAGCCTTCTTCTTCTTCTTCGCCATTGTGATGGCTCCTTGCCACGAGCACCCGCACGGTTACACGACCATTCCCCCGGGTGCTCTGTGGGAGGGAAAGGCCGACGTTTCGCTTCGCGTCGAACTGTGCCCGACACCGCGATGAAGCGATGCCAAACGCCGTTCCACGCGCTGCGCATGGGAGTTGTGAAGGATGGCGGTGAAAACTGTCAAGAGAAATCCGAAAAAATTTTTCGGATTTTTTCCCGACAGGGAGCGGCCGGTTTCCCGCGGGCACGCCTCGAGCGGTCAGGCATGCCGGTGAGCAGTCGTTCGATTCACCTGCTCAAGCATGTGCGCCGGCATCGTCGCGCAACGTGCTCGTCGCCCATTTCGTGAGCATGCCGAACTGCTTGGCGAAGTCCTGCTCGCCCACGCCGATCGGGCTTTTGAAGAAGCAGGCCAGCCAGCCCAGTGCGCCGGATTCACCCGCCCGCTGCGCCCGTTCCACGAGTCGCACGAGATCGATCACGAGCGGGGCCGCCAGGATCGAGTCGCAGCCCTGCCAGGTGAACTGCATCGTCATCGGCGTGCCGAGGAAGCCGCGGAAGTGGATGTGATCCCAGGCGGTCTTCCAGTCGCCGAGGCTCTTGATGTATTCGATCGAGACGTGGGTCTGCGGGGCGTAGCCCAGGATGTCGGCCAGCAGGTGGTCCTTGCTCCGCACCTTGGCCAGCTTGTTCCGCGGGTCGTCGAGCACCTTGCCGTCCATGTTGCCGAAGATATTGTGGCCGACCCAGCTCATCACCTCGAGGTGGCGGGCGGCGAACATCGGGGCCAGCACGCTCTTGAGGAGCGTCTCGCCGGTCTTGCCATCGCAGCCCGCGTGGGCGCTCCGCCGGTCGCGGGCCGCCTGCTGCAGGGCCTCCGGCGTGGCGCCGGTCGACGGCGTGAAGTTGACGTAGGAGGCGCCGGCCTCGAAGGCCGCCAACGCATAGAGGCTGCTGGCAGGCAGCGGGCAGGCCCGTGGGTCGTCGAGCAGGGGGACGAGTTCGCCGTATGACCGCGGGATCGGCAGCGCCGCGGGCGGCTCGGTCGAGGCGACGTTGACGACCACCACGTGGCCAAGCCGCTCGGCGGCGGCGAAGGCCGCGATGTCGGCCCGCACGCGGTCGATCGCCTGGCGGGGTGTTTCCACGCGGGCCACGATCGCGTCGTCGGCCAGTTCGCGGATCTTGTCCCCCGCCGCCACGACCGTGCCCGGCCGCAGTCGGGCTTCCGTCTCGGCGAAGCAGTCGGCGGCGCCGTCGAGCAGTTCCGGCAGGATCGCGCGGCTGTCGGTCCACATGCGGCGGGCCTCGTCGGCCAGCCGGCCGGGCCGGATGTCGTGGCCGCCCACGACGATGTCGGCGAAGTCGACGAGGTCGAGCCGCGTGAAGGGATCGAGCGCCGTGACGAGGCCCACCGGCTCGATTCCGCCTCGGGCGAGGTTCGCCAGGCCCGTGATCACGGTGGTGGCCACGCCCCCCTTGGCCCCGATGAGCCACAGACCGATACGGCGAGCAGGCATGGATGGGACTTTCTCTCGTGGAAGCGATGGGGGATGGGAGACGCGTTGGCGGTGGGGCGGGGAGCCTGTCAGGGGGCGGGCAGCCGCGGCCAAACGGCTGGGAAACAGGCCTGCGGGTGGTATCATTCTGGTCACGCATCCACGCGTCACGCAAACCGCCTTCCCTATCTCTCGCACCGAAAGCGCTTCCGAAAGGCCGCACGAATCCCATGGAGTCTTCCCAGAGCCTGCACCTCGCCCGGCGCATGCACGCCCTCGAGCCCTCCGCCACCCTCGCGATGGCCGCCCGGGCCTCGGCCATGGCCGCCGCCGGCGTCGACGTCGTCGATCTCTCGGTCGGCGAGCCCGATTTCCCCACGCCGCTCCATATCTGCCAGGCCGCCGAGGCGGCGATCCGCTCAGGCAAGACGAAATACACCCCCGCCGCCGGCATCCCCGACCTTCGCAAGGCCGTGGCCGCCGACTATACCCGGCGCACGGGGCTGGCCGTGACGCCGGCCCAGGTGGTCGTCTCCAACGGCGCGAAGCACTCGCTGCACAACGTGTTCATGAGCCTGCTCGACGAGGGGGACGAGGTGATCGTGCCGACGCCCTACTGGGTGAGCTATGCGGAGCTGATCAAGCTTTCGGGGGCGAAGCCGGTGCTCGTGCCCACGCGGATCGAGGACGACTTCAAACTCAGGCCGGAGGCCCTGCGGAAGGCGCTCACGCCCGCCACGCGGATGCTCCTGCTCTGCACGCCGAGCAACCCGACGGGCGTGGTCTACTCGGCCGACGAACTGCGGGCCCTGGCCGACATCGCCATCGAGGCCGATCTGGGAATCGTCTCCGACGAGATCTACGACCAGCTGGTCTTCGACGGCCGGTCGGCGGTGTCGCTGCCCACCCTGCGGCCGGGGCTCGAGCAACGCACGGTGGTCGTGGCCGGCGTGAGCAAGACCTACTCCATGACCGGCTGGCGGATCGGCTGGACGATCTGCCCGGAGCCATTGGCCAAGGCGATCGGCAACCTGCAGAGCCAGGAGACGAGCAACCCCTGCAGCGTCAGCCAGCACGCGGCCGTGGCCGCCCTGACCGGGCCGCAGGAGTGCGTGGCGGAGATGTGCCGGGCGTTCGAGCGGCGGCGCGACCTCGTGGCGGGCCGGCTCTCGGCCATGCCGGGCGTGCGGCTGCCGCGGATCGGCGGCGCGTTCTACGCGTTTTTCGACATCCAGCCGGCGCTCGCGAAGGGAAAGAATGGCATCACGACCAGCATGCAGTGGTGCGAGGCGCTCCTCGAGCGGGAGCACGTCGCGCTCGTGGCCGGCAGCGCGTTTGGGGCCGAGGGCAACGTGCGGATGTCGTTCGCCGCGTCGGAGGAGAAGCTCACCGAGGGGCTCGACCGGATCGCGCGGTTCCTCGGCGCGTGAGTCGCACCGGGGCGCTTTATGCGCCCCGGCCAACACGATCCCATAAAAGCCCGGAGCGTAAGCGACGGGATCTGTCTTTTACACCCCACGCCCGCGATCGACAGCCTGTCATGAGTGACACGCCTCGAACGACGCCGCCGGATAACGCGACCGGTCCTGCTTCGGCCGGCGGGAGTGCATCCGGCGACCTCTCCGGGATCTCGAAGATGTTCGGCCTGCGGGAGGGGGAGGCTTCGGGTGGCGACACTGGCATCCGGACGGGCACCGACACGGCGGGCCGGTGGGTGGCGGCGACGGAAGCGGCGGTGCAGCCGCCTGAGTTTTCGAGCCGGCTCGTCCACGGCCGCTACCGGCTGATCGCGGAATTGGGTGTCGGCGGGATGGGCGTGACCTACCGGGCGTGGGATACGCAGGCCGGGATTCCGGTGGTGGTGAAGATGCCGAAGCGGGAGGTGCGTCACGATGGGGAGGTGATGACGCGGTTTGCGCGTGAGATCGAGGCGATGCGGGCGGTGCCGCACCCGTCGATCGTGCCGATCACCGACTCAGGCGACGACTCGGGCTGCCCGTTCGTGG
>JBJTSM010000219.1:0-2214 GCA_046076685.1 Planctomycetia bacterium
GTGCTCGCCAAGCTGATCGAGGCAAAGGCGTTTCAGAAGTACAACTCACGGCTCGGAGTCCATCCGAGCGCCACCTGCGACTACCAGTGGGCGATTCGCAGCGAGTTCCAGGGGCTCGCCAAGCAGTTCCCGGTGGAGACCTTCTTCGACGACATGTTCGTCGAAGAGTCGAAGGCCACCGGCCGATTCGACTCGACCTTCACGCAGTACAGCCGCGACGAAAAGAAGAAGGGGGTCGACGCCGCGGCCGAGCGTTTTGCCTCCGTCACGTCGATGGCCACCGGCCCGGGCAATCCCCTGGGCTTCGACCAGCTGCCGCAGGTGCTCGTGGCCGGCGACAGGCGGGATGTCTATACCGCGACGGTTCCCTGGGAGGCCTGGCAGTGGGCCGAGCGGGCCCTCTCCGCGACGCCGGCGCTCCGCGACAAGGTCGTGCAGTCGGCTGAATCGGCCTGGGGCACGACCCGCTTCGATACGCTCGCCATGGGCCGGGCGTCGCTTCCGGGCGACCCGGCGATCATGAACGACGCCGCCAAGCGGGCCGACTACTTCCAGAAGCTCGCCGCCTATCTCGAACGGGGCAAGGCCTCGCGGGGCCGGATCGGCCCTCCCTATCTCGGCGCCATCGGGCAGATTCCCGCAAATGGGTTTTCGCCCGAGGAATTGAACCTGCTGCTCTCCATCTTCGACGGCAACACGCCGACCACCTGGTCGGGCGGCTGGGGCTTCGAGCAGCTGGGCCTCGTGCTCGCGCAGGCGTTGCCCGCCCAGAATCGCCCGGGCGACCTCGCCCGGATCGCCCCCGAACTCTGGCGGATCGGCCGCGATACCCGCAACGGCGACTACCTCTCCCGCCTGGCCGGCAGCGCGGCGGCGCTCGCCAAGGCCGGCCAGCCCGACCTCGCCGCGGCGCTCGCCGACGCGGGCCTCGAGATGCTCGGCACCGATCTGCCCGAGGCCGCCCGCACGCAGCTCGCCACGCTGCGGACCGACGCCATCCTGGCCCTCGGCGGCACCAATCCCGTGCCGCGAAGCGATCCGCGATGGCCGATCTACGACGCGCAGCTGGCGTTCGCCGCCGGCAAGCCGCAGACCGCCTGGGATCGTTACGCCTCGAACCCGGGCATCGTCGCGCAGATGTACAAGGAGCTCAATGCCGCGTTCACGACCTGGCTCATCCGCGAAAACACCCAGACCGGCAACTACGACCGCGCCCGCGAACTGGCCCAGCTGATGCTGGCCTGGGTCGAGGCCGTGCCCGGCGCGATCGACGTCGAGGCGCAGGCCGGCCTGCTCGTGGCCTACGCCGACATCGCGCTCTCCCGCCGCGACTATCCGCAGGCCCGCGCCCTCTACGAGCGGATCGCGGCGGCCAAGGAGTTCGACGGCACCGCCGGCAAGCGCGACGCCGAACTCCGCGTGGCCGAGGTGGACCGGCTGGCCCGGCAGTTCGACGCCGCCAAGGAACGGCTCGACCGGCTGGCCCGCCGGCCCGATCGGATCCTGCAGTCGGAGGCCAACTACCAGCTCGCGCTGCTCAAGGCCGACCAGGAGGAGGTCGAGGAGGCGGCGGGGTATCTGGAGAAGGTGTTCACGCTGGTTCCCAACCACGTCGGCGGCCGCATCCTCGAGGGCAAGCTCAACCTCCTTCGTCGCAAGTACGACGTGGCGTCGAAGGTGAAGCTCGGCGTGCTCGGCGACAAGAAGTTCCTGATCCCGGGCAAGCCGCTCGAGGTGGACCTCGAAGACAAAAACCTCGCCGTCGTCGGCAAGGCCTCGCAGATCGAGATCAAGGTCTGGACGGCCAGCGGCGACGAGGAGCGGTTCAACCTGTTTCCGTTCGGCGACTCGAAGACGCGGTTCACCGGCCAGATCCCCACGCAGCTCGCCGCGGCCGTGAAGGGCGACCACACCCTCCAGGTGGTCGGCGGCGACACCGTCCGCTACACGTTCGCCGAGTCGTTCGGCGGCGCGAAGGGGGGCATCGCCGAGGAGCCCGCGGCCATGACCGTGGTCACCGACGCCGACCTCTTCGTGTCGAGCGGCGCGATCCTCTCGAAGGAAGACCTCGAGAATCGGGCCCTCGAGAAGCTGATCCGCGACAAGCTGAGGCTCAACGAGAGCCTCGAACGGCAGATGGCCCTCGCGTCGGCGCGGAGCGACGACCAGATCAAGCCGGGCAACCGGATCAACGTCCGCGTGGTCGATCCCGAC
>JBJTSM010000220.1:0-2304 GCA_046076685.1 Planctomycetia bacterium
GATGCCTTCGAGGCGGTCGGCGGCTTCGACGAGCGGTTCCCCGACGACTACAACGACATCGACCTGTGCCTCCGACTCCGGACCGCCGGCTTCTCGATCGTCTACCAGCCGCACGTGCGGGCCACGCACTGGGAGGGACGCCCGCGGACCGCGAAGGAGACCGCCAAGGAGGTGTTCGTCTCCCGCTGGCGGCATGCGTTTGCCCACGACCCCTTCTACCATCCGCACCTCGCCCAGACGGACTTCCGGCCGGACGGTCTCGAACGGCTCTGGCGGCAACGGAAGGCGGTGGCACTCGCCGACCTGCTCGCCTCCCGCGTCGCCCCGGCGGACCGGCATCCACCGCACGGCATCTCGCCCGTTCGGTCCGGCTCGCCCCCCCGTGCACAAGCCGCCTGACCCCGCCACCGCCACCACCACCACCTCGTCCACCTCCACGTGCGATGAACGCCTCACCCACTCGCGTGCGTGCGCTGATCTACGCCCACTGGGATCGTGACGGCATCGTCGATCCCTACGTGATCCACGCCCTGCGGGAATACCGGGCCGTCGTGGATCGCCTCGTGTTCGTCTCCACGCACTGCACGCACGTGTCATCCGAGCTCGAATCGCTGGCGGACGAGGTCATCGTCCGCGAGAACACCGGCTTCGACTTCGCGAGCTGGCGTGAGGGGCTCGGGCGGCTCGACCAGGCCGCCTACGACGAGATCCTGTTCACCAACAGCAGCGTGTATGGGCCGCTCTGGCCGATCGCGGATTGCCTGGCGACCGCGGCGGCCGCCGAAGCCGACCTCTGGGGCATGACGGTGTCGCTCGAGCCCGCAGTCCATCTCCAGTCCTACTTCATGGGCATGTCCCGGAAGCTGCTCGCCTCGGACTGCGGCCGACGGCTCTGGGAAGGAATCCGCCTCGTGCCCACGAAACGCGATGCGATCTCCGGCTACGAGCTGCGTTGGATGGCCGAGTGCCTTGCCGACGGCTTCGCCGTCCATGCGCTGTTCGACGGCCGCCGGCATCCGCGCGTGCCGCTGCGGGAACAATTGGCCAACATGACCTGCTGGCCGCCCTGGCAGAAGCGGGTCAGGCGCTATCGCCGCAGCGTCCGCCAGCCGGCCCTCAACCCGTCGCACCTGCATTGGAAGCAGGTGCTCGAGTGCGGTGCGCCGCTGCTCAAGGTGGACCTCCTCCGCGACAATCCCGTGGGTGTCGACACGGGCCGCATCCGCGACTGGCTCACCGCCCATACCTCCTATCCTGTGGAGATCATCGACGACCATCTCCGGCGGATGCGGCAACCGGCCGCCGAGGCTTTCAAGATCGTCAAGAAACCTGCCTGATTGTGCCGATGGTGAGCGTTGGGGGGTCGCGCAGGCGCGATCTTTCCCTCGAACAAGTCAGGAACCCAGCATGAGCCGCCTCAGCCGTGTCATCCGATCGGTCTGCATGCCGCTCGACGACTCCTGGGCGCATAGCCTGCTTCCGCTGCAGCAGAAGGGCTTCCCCGTCGCCGTCTGCTGGTCGGCCAAGAGCGGCTGCACGACCGTCTTGAAATGGTTCCTCCAGCAGACCGGCCGGCTGGACGAGGCGCTCGCCTACAGCGACTGGGTGCACAACTACCGGGAGCATCGGCTGTTCACCGCGCCCACATATCGCTGGCAGTGCGAGCGGCTCTTCAAGCACGGCCGGCCAGGCACGTCGATCATCAAGGTCATCCGCGACCCGGCCTCGCGGGCGGTCAGCAGCTTTCTGCATTTCCTGCGGCGCGGCGACGACGTGAAGCACTGGGCGCACGCGGCCCGCGTCGCGCAGTGGAAGGCGGTCGCCAAGCTCGACCGCCAGCCGGGCATCAGCTTCAGGCAGTTTCTCCTGTTCGTGAACGCCCAGCAGTTGATCCGCGTTGAAACCGACCCCCACTTCCGCCCACAGTACGACGCCCTGCAGGATCGGAGAGTCGACACGTTTCTCCAGCTTGAAGACCTGGCCACCGGGCTCGAGGCGGTGGAACTGCGGCACGGGCTGCCCCATATCGAGCTGCACGGGCTGAGCCAGTCGGCGCACCACAATCCGCCGTCGGCAGCCCACGGCTGGCCGGCAAACGCCGCGACATTCGTCGCCGATCACCAGACCCTCGACGAACTCGGCACGCCGCCGACGGACGCGTTCCTCGACGCCGAGACCCTCGCGCTCATCCGCACGGCCTACTGGGTCGACTACGAGGCCTACGGCCACCTCTACGACGCCGCGCCCGCCACGCTCCGCATGCCGACCGCCCCCGCCGAGGATGCCCGCCAGCGAAAGCATCGG
>JBJTSM010000221.1:0-3932 GCA_046076685.1 Planctomycetia bacterium
GTGCACGCCGTCGAAGTTTCCCACGGCGACGGCGCAGGCGGGCGACTCCGGATGCCAGCGACCGCTGGCGGCGGCGACGACGGGTGGCGGGATGGGAGGCACTGGCGGAAGGCGCGGAGAGAACCGATCGCGATCACTCCGGGGCGATCGCCGAGAAAGTGTAGCGTATCGGGACTCGACAGGGTGCAGCGGTACCGCGTCCCGACGGTCCCGATGTATGATTGGGCGGCACCCAGCAGAGGAATCTTCATGGCCGCAGCGACGACCGAAGACAAGCAGATTTTCCTGTCGGCCGACATGGCCTGCCGTCTGGCGGCCATCGACATCGGGTCCAACAGCGTCCGCCTGCTCGTGGCCGAGGCCCTCCGGGGGGGTGCCTACCGCATCCTCGACGAGGAGCGGGAGCCGACCCGGCTGGGCCGCAGCGTGTCGGAGAAGGGACAGCTCGACGACGAGTCGATGGAGCGCACGATCACGGCGCTGCGCAGCTTCAAGCAGATCGCCGCCGGCTACCAGGCCACGAGCCTGCGGACGATCGCCACGTGCGCCGTCCGCGAGGCCCGCAACGGCCCCGAATTCTGCCGCCGCGTCCGCGAGCAGGTGGGGATCGAGGTGGAGGTCGTCTCCGGCGACCGGGAGGCCCGCCTCGCCTTCTCGAGCGTCCAGAATGCGTTCGACCTCTCCGGCAAGAACGTGATCGTCGCCGACATCGGCGGGGGCAGCACCGAGGTGGTGTTCGCCACCGGCAACCTCATCGAATCGATCTTCTCGACCCCGCTGGGTGCCGTGCGGCTCACGGAGCAGTTCTGCCTCGGCGAGGGGGCGGTGCCGGAGACGTTTCAACGCGACATCGCGCGGATGGAGGAGGAGATCACGCTGTGCCTGAAGAAGCGGACCACGCGACCGCTCTTCGCACCGCACTTCCTCGTCGGCTGCGGCGGCACCTTCACCACGCTCGCCGAGCTGGTGATGGCCTCCAAGAAGGAGGTCGACATCCCGGTGGCCGGCTACAAGGTGTCGCATGCGGAGTTGCGCCACCTGCTCGACCGCCTGCTGAAGATGCCGCTGCGGTCGCGGCGGAGCCTGGCCGGCATGACGCCCGACCGGGCCGACATCATCCTCGCGGGACTCTCGATCATCGACGCGCTCATGAAGCGGTTTCGCGTGAACACGCTCGTGATCCACACGCGGGGCGTCCGCGACGGCCTCGTTCGCGAGATGATCGACGACGCGGTGGGCACGACGATCGACGATCCCGCCCACCGCGACGCGGCGATCGAGCGGCTCGCCGCCGCCTGCTCGGGTGAACTGGAACATGGCCGCACGGTGGCGCTTTTGGCCGGCCGTATCTTCGACCAGCTGGCCGGCCCGCTCGAGCTGGCGGCGGGAGACAGGCTGCTCCTCGAATGCGCCGCCCGGCTGCAGGACGTGGGCTATGTGATCAACTACGACCAGCATCACAAGCACAGCTACCACCTGATCCGCAACAGCCGCCTGCCCGGCATCCGGGCCCACGACCTGGAACTGATCGCCAACGTCGCCCGCTACCACCGCGGCGCGCATCCCAAGCGGAAGCACGAGAACCTCGCCAAGCTCTCGCCCGAGGACCAGGCACGCGTGCAGCGGATGGCGGCGATCCTCCGGCTCGCGGGCGGGCTCGACCGCAGCCGCTCGCAACAGGTCCGCGACGTCGAGGTGCGGCGCGAGAACGACCGCGTGTGCATCGACGCGGTCGCCGACCAGGAGCCGCTCGTCGACATCTGGGGTGCCGAGCGGCGGACCGACCTGTTCGAGAAGGTGTTTGGCCTGCCGGTCACGATCCAGTGGGCGGGCCGCGCGGGCGAAGCCGCCGAGACGAACGGCAAGCCGGTGAAGCCACGCCGCCGCCGCACCAGAGGCGACGCCGTGGGCGAGGGCGGCGCGTAGACGCCAGCGTTAGGCCCGGAGGCCCGCTCGAATAAAAGCCCGGATAAAAGCCCGGAGCGCGAGCGACGGGATATGGCCGCCCCACCCATCACGCGAGCCCCGGCGCGACCGTTGCAACCGGCGCACGTTGCCTTTCCGGCGGTTTCCGCGACCGGCCGCCTGCGGCGGGCCGATCCTCCCTAGCGATCCATCGAGCAGGGTACGGAGGTTTCTCATGCGCGGGTTCCGATCGTTCAGCCGTCGCGGCGGCCGTGGGCTGGCCGTGATCGTCTGCGTGGCGTGCTGCGGTCTGGCCGCCGGCCAGGCCTCCGCCGCCGGGCCGCGGCGATTTTTTTCCGGTCCACGGTCGGCCGCCTCCACCGGGGCGCCGCAAAACCAGGCCCCGTATCAGCCCGGCGCCTCTCCCTATGTCACCGGAATGCGGCAGCGGCCGAAGTATTTCGTGCCGCCGACCAACCCCCGCACCCCCACCTGGAAGATGTACGGCACTCCCCCGGGGGTCGTCCCCGGCGACTGGCCCGGCTACGCTCCACTTGGATTCGGTGGGTATCGCTTCCCCGCCGTCGGCTCGCAGGCCTATCGCTGACCGTCCGGCGCGGCCTGCAATCGACGCGGCCCCGGATCCGGGAGCCGCCGCGCGTGGCCGATCTGCTCACCGTGACCGACGCGGGCCTGTATTGCGCCCAGGGTGATTTCTACATCGATCCCTGGCGTCGGGTGCCCCGCGCGATCATCACGCACGCCCACGCCGACCATGCCCGGTCGGGCTGCGGCCGCTACCTCTGCGCGGCCGCGGGGACCCTCGTGCTCCGCAGCCGCGTCGGCAGTTCCGCGCCGATCGATGGCCTCCGGCATGGTGAAACACTCTCGATCAACGGCGTGCAGGTGTCGCTCCACCCTGCCGGACACGTGCTCGGCTCGGCGCAGGTCCGCCTGTCGCATGGCGGCACCACCTGGGTGGTGACGGGCGACTACAAGCTCGAGGCCGATCCCACCTGCGCCCCGTTCGAGCCGGTGGAGTGCGACGTGTTCGTCACGGAGTCGACGTTCGGCCTGCCCGTCTACCGCTGGCAGGAGCCGGGACGCATAGCCGCGGAGATCAACGCCTGGTGGCGGGCCAACCGCGACGCCGGCCGCACGAGCGTGCTGCTCGCCTATGCGCTCGGCAAGGCGCAACGGCTGGCGGCCTCGGTCGATCCCTCGATCGGCCCGATCATCGGCCATGGCGCCGTGATGAAGATGGTGGAGGCCTATCGCGGCAGCGGGGTGCGGCTGCCGCCGATCGACCGGGTGCCGCCGCGGACGCGGAAGATGGGCGGAGGCCGGGCGCTCGTCATCGCCCCGCCGAGCGTGGCCGGCAGCCGCTGGCTGGGGCTCTTCGGCGAGACGAGCGTGGCGATGGCGTCGGGCTGGATGACGCTCCGCGGCGTGCGGCGGCGGCGCGGCTTCGAGAAGGGCTTCGTCGTCTCCGACCATGCCGACTTCCCGGGCCTTCTCACCGCCATCGCGGCCTCGCGGGCCCGCCGCGTGCTCGTCACCCATGGCTTCACCGACACGCTCGCGCGGCTCCTGCAGGAGCGCGGCCTCGATGCCTCGGTGCTGCCCACGCGATTCACCGGCGAGGCGGCCGTTGACGCCGCCGGCGAGGCCGATCCGGATGCCGCCGCGGAGACGGCCGATTCCGCCAGGCCGGAGGAGGAACCGGCGTGAAACGATTCACCGACCTCTACTGGCGGCTCGACGCCACCACGAGCACGAACGAAAAGGTGGAGGCCCTGCGCGAGTATTTCGCGGCGGCTCCTCCCGAGGATGCCGCCTGCGCGATCGAGGTGCTGTCGGGCGGAAGGCAGCTGCGGGCCGTGTCGACCACGATGCTCCGCGAGTGGGCGGCGGCGGCCGCGGGCATCCCGCTCTGGCTCGTGGAGGAGTGTTATGCCCACGTGGGCGACCTCGCCGAAACGCTCGCGCTCGTGCTGCCCGCCCCCGAGGCGGCGGCGGAGGGTGTG
>JBJTSM010000222.1:0-3646 GCA_046076685.1 Planctomycetia bacterium
GATCGGACGCGAGCAACGTCCGCAGCTCGTCCGGCCCCGCGAATGCCCGGCCGTCGGCCAGTTCGCCCGTGGCATCGACCGGCTGCGAGTATTTGTAGCCGACCGTGTCGTGCCCATTGATGTAGCGTTTCGCGGGCTCACCTTCCTGCGTGGAGCGGTAGCGGCCGCGAAACTGTCCCGTGGGATCGAAGGCCTCGAGTGCGAAGCCGGCCGGATCGATCTGCCGGTGGCAGCCCGCGCAGGCCTCTGACCGCCGGTGGGCCGCCAGCTGCTCGCGGATCGTGGTCGCGCCGCGGGTGTCGGGCTCGACGGAGCCGGCGTCGGCGGGCGGGGGCGGCACCTCCCGGCCCAGGATCTTCCGCCGCACCCACGCACCCCGCACGACGGGAGACGTGACCAGGCCGGCGGCTGTTACTTTCAGCACGCTCGCCTGCGTGAGCAGCCCGCCGCGATGTGCCTCTGGAGCCAGCGACACCCGCTGCATCGCGACCCCATCCACGCCGTCGATGTCGTACCACCGCGCGAGGCGGTTGTTGAGATACGAGTGCCTGGCCGCCACGAGTTCGCTCACGGGCTGGTCGCGGGCCACGAGGTCGGCGAAGAAAAGCCGCGTCTCGTCGAGCATCGACTGCCGCAGCAGGACGTCCCCGGCCGTCCCAAAGAGATTGGAGAAAAACTCGGGGAACAGCTGCTTGTCGGGCGTGGTCGCGTCGATGTTTTTGAGTTCGAGCCACTGGTCGAGGAAGTCGTCGATGAAGGCCCGCGACCGGGGTGAGGCGAGGAGCCGTTCGGTCTGCCCGCGGAGCACGCCTGAGTCGCGGAGCCGGCCGGCAGCGGCGGCCGCCCGCAATTCGTCGTCGGGTGCGGTCCGCCAGAGGAAATACGAAAGCCGCGCAGCCAGGGCATGGTCTGAGAGCGGGCCGGTCGGCTCCACGAGAAACAGGAATTCGGGCGAGCAGAGCACGGCCTGCACCGCCTCCTGCATCGCCACCTCGAAGCATTCCTTGTCGGCCAGCCGGGCCTCCACGATCGCCACGTAGGGATCGATCTCCTCGGCCGCGATCAGCCGGCGGAAGGCCCGCGGCAGGAACTCCGCCAGGAGCCGCCTCGCGTCGACGAGCGGGTTGGACGATCCGACGGTCACGGGATCCTTCACGGTGCGGTAGCCGGGCGGGCCGCCGGCGATGACGGGAGTCTGGATGCGAGGCGGCAGTTTCGTGCCCGCGGGCAGTTCGGCCACGCCCACGAGCGGCAGATCGCCGAAGATGCGGGTGTGGCCCACGGGCGGCCACTGCTCCACGATCGGCCCTTCGAACTCCACCCACGAGATCACGAGCGCGAGCCCCGCCTCGGGTTCGTCGAACTTCCGCGCCGGGTCGGTGCTCTTGGTCGGATAGACGCTCAAGCCGCGGCCGCCTCGGGCCTCGTTGAGCCGATAGGGGGCGATCTGGATCGTCTCGCCCGGGAGCAGCCAGCAGTCGATCTCGTTGATCTCGGGGACCGACGCTGCGCCGTTGTCGGCGGGTGCCTGAAAGAACCCGAGCCTGCGCTTCGAAAGGGTCGTCACGACGCTGAAGGTGAGTTCCTCAGGCCGCGTCATGCGGGGCCGCCAGTCGTGCCGCATCGCCTCGAGACCTTTTGCATGCGGATGATTCAGCCGCTCGTCACTGCGAAATGCCCCGGCGGCGTCGTGCGTGCGGGACTTGACGCGAATTGTGTAGCGCCGCGGCACACCCGCGATCCCCTCGTTTTCGGCCGCGAACTGCGCGAGCACCGCCGGTACCTCACCATGTGGCTCCGCGAAAAAAAACATCTCGCCCTCGCGGACCCGGATCATGGGCTCGTTGTTGGGATGCTTGAGAAAGCCGTCCTTGGCCGGGTCGTAGGAGAACCGCCGCACCTTCGTCTCCGGCCGGGGGCCGCGGACGGCCGCGGCCTCCAGCGCGGTCTTCGCCGCGTCCATGAACCGCTGCACGTGCACCGGCGAGATCGCCAGCGCCGCCGACGCGGTGTCGAACCCGTCGCTCGTGCCATCCTCGGGAAGCAGGTCGGCCAGCGGCACCGGCACGCCGAGCAGATCGTGGAGCGTGTTCTCATATTCGCGGCGATTGAGCCGCCGAATGGCAACTCTGCCCCCCTCGGCCCTGCGGGCCCGGGCCACCGTAGCCAATCCGGCCTTGGCCCAGTCGAGCATGGCGGCCACGTCGGCGGCCGGGGGGCGGGCAGCCTCGGGTGGCGGCATCTCACCGGCCTCGACCCGTGTGATGATCCGCTCCCAGCGGTCGGCCGCGCCGGCGGCCGAGAGGCCGAGCGGCACGTCGTCGATCCGCAGGGCACCTTCAGGCGTGTCGCCTGAGTGACAGTCGGTGCAGTGCTGTCGCAGAAAGCCACCGGCATCGGCGGCGGTGGCGAGGCTGCAGTCAGCAGCCGTCCAGGCCGCCGCCAGTGCTGCGGCTCCCGCCGTGAACAGGCGTCGTGATCCTGCGTGCATCATGAATCCTGCGGTGGGCCCGCTGCGTCCTCGGTCTGTCGGCCCGGAGCAGCGGATCGTGCGTGACTTCTTCCGACTACGGGCGGCGGCCGGCTCCTCTGTCTTCGTCGTCTCACTTCACGTCGAGCGTCAGATCGGGCCGCTTTGTTCGCAGTTGCTCGAGCGCGGCGTCGGTCCAGGACTGCTGGTTCGCCTGCTTCGACCGCGTGAGCCGGAGCGTCTTGAGGCTCTTCAGGTCGGCGAGGCGGGTGAGGCCCGAGTCGGTGATTTTCGTCTGGCCGAGCTTCAATTCCTCGAGCGCGGGGGACTCGAGGAGCGAGTCGACGGCCGCATCGGTGACGCCCGGACCATACGAGATGCCGAGCATCCGCAGCGTGGGGATCGCGGCGGCAAACGACACGGCCTCGTCGGTCGCCTGCCTGTCGAGCAGCTCCAGTTCCGTGAGCGGCACCTGCGCGATGCCCGCCAGCGCCTTGCCCGAACTCTCCTTCTCCGAGCTGCCGATGCCGAGCCGCGTGAGGCACTTCATCGCGGAGAACGACGGCGCGACGGCGTCGGTGAAGTGGGCATGCGCGACCCAGAGCCGCTTCAGATTCGGCATCGCGGCGACGGCGGCGATGCCGGCATCGTTTGCGGGGGTATGGTGCATGTTGACGTCCGCGAGTTTCGTGAGCGACCGCAGGTGCGCAAACCCGGTGCCGTTGCACTGGCTCGACGCCAGGCTCAGCGACTCGAGTTCCACGAGCCCCGCCAGGTGGACCAGGTGCTCGTCGGTCACCGGCGTGAGCGTGAGACCGAGCCCCTTGAGCTTGGTGAGGCCGGCGATGTGCTCGAGGCCCGGCCCGTGACGTCGCAGTTCGCGAGGTTGAGCCGCTCGAGCGTCGTCACGCCCGCCAGATGCTCGAGCCAGGCATCATTGACCGCGAGGTTGCGGACACCTTTGCCCTTCAGCGGGTTGTTGCCGTCATAGAGGTCGATCCCGACGGGATCACCTGCCGGCGACAGCGTGATCTTCCCACCGACCGCTTCGACGGCCTTCCTGACCGCATCGGCATCCGACACTGCCGCGACAGGACGGGCACAGCACACGAGCAACAGCACCGCGACAAGGAATCGAGTCATAAATAACCTGTTCGAAAAAGGGGACGCAGCTCT
>JBJTSM010000223.1:0-2529 GCA_046076685.1 Planctomycetia bacterium
CCACGCAACTGCAGGCCTTCGTTCGGATCGCGGGCATCTCCGGCACCGCCAATGCCAACGGCGGCGACGCGATCAACAAGCTTTCGGCGACCGCCGCGAGCTTCGGGGAAGTGCGGGCCTCGGTGCTCGGCGGCCGGGCGGGAAGCGGCCTCGTCGACAGCCAGATCAAGGCCTGGACGAACTCTGCGGGCATCAAGCCCTCGGTTCAACTCGACGGCATCTTCGCCGACGTGCGCTCGGCGATAGGAGCCGGCATCCTGCGGTCCACGGTGGGCGTGAAGGGCGACCTGGTCGCGGTGGTGTCGAAGGCCCTCGGGGCAGCCGCGATCTCGACCAGCACGTTCGAGACGTCGGGCGGTGACATCGGCCGGATCGCGGCGGAGTCGATCAACGGCGGCACCGCGATCGACATGTCCAGCTTCACGGCCCACAACGGATCGATCGGTTCGGCCCAAAGCGAGGGCGAAGTCGCGACCAAGGGCGTTTCGGCCAAGGCCGGCAGTCGTTCGCCGCTGGCCCACGGCATCTCCGGCTCGTTCTTCACGGCCGACGGAAACATTGGCTTCGTGGTCGCCACCGCCAACGGCGGCTGCGGGATCACGGGCTCCACGTTCCTCGCCGACGCCGACGCCGGCAACTCGAACAACGGGCCGAACCTCGGCTCCCCCGCGCCGAGCGACGACGTGGGGGCGATCTTCGGCATTCACGCCACGACGTCCGGGCAGAATGCGGCCCAGTCGGTCGGCATCAACGCCTCGGCCTTTACCGGCGAGTCGATCGCATCGATCACGGTGGACGTGACCGATCGGGAGGAGGGGGGCGCGGGGATCCTGGCTTCGACCTTCACTGCCCGGAACGCGGTCGCCGACGGGAACGGCAACTTCGACAACTCGGGTTCGATCGGCGCGATCACCGTGACCAACAACTCGCTGCGCGGAAATGGCATCGAGGCCAGCCGGTTTTCGGCCGGGGCGGCGGGTGGGATCGGCGACATCACGGTGACGACGCTCGGCGGCACGGGCATCAAGGGCAGCTTCTTCCAGGCGTCGGCCTTCGACCTGGATCAGAATCGATTCACGTCGACGATCGGCAATATCCGAGTGCGGGCGGGACGGACGAGCACGGCGATCGGTGGCGTCCAGCCGCCGAACGACGGCTGGACCCTCGTGGCTGCGGGCATCGATTCCAGCTATTTCGCCGCCAACGCCGGCATCGGCAACGTCGACGTGCGGAGCGTCGGGACCAGCATCTTCTTTTCCGCCTTCCTCGCCGACTTCGACTTCCTCGGTCTCGGTCCGGCGTTCCCCTACTCGCTCGTGGGGCTGCTCGGACAGAACACGCCCGGCAGCATCGGCAATGTCACGGTGACCTCGACGGGCCGGTTCGGCTCGGGGGTGGTCTTCTCCGCCTTTGCCGGCGTCGGCATCGGGGACGTGCGAGTGACCGTCTCCGCTCCGAGCGTGACCGGCGAGTTCACGCCGGCCCGGCCGGCCGCAGCGAACAATCCGATTCTCGCCGCCGAAAACAGGCTCGAGACCGTCGTGGAGAAGGCCGCATTCCGCTTCGCACAGCAGGACAAATACGGCCTGGTGGGCGTCGCTGGCAGCCTGTTCCTCGCCACCAATGCCGGCATCGGGCAGGTCAGCGTGACCAACACCTCGGCGACGGGCATTTCGTCCGTGTTCTCCGCCTACGTCTCGCTGGGCAACTCGGGTGATTACGGTCCCGTCCGGTTCAGCCCGGCGGCGCCGACGGAAACCGTCGGCTGGTGGATCTTCTCGCGGGAAGTGCCCACGAACCTCTTCTGGGGTAGGCAGCGGACTGCCGGGGCGTCGACTCCCGTCACGCCCACGGTCTCGTCGGTCGGTGGGCCGGCGGCGGCCCGCTACAGGGCGGGGACGAGCCTGCTGTTCACCGTAACGTTCGCCCGTCCGGTGGTCGTCGTCGGGATGCCGAGCCTGCCGCTGACGCTCGGTACGGCGGCAAAGACCGCCGGCTACGTGGGTGGCTCGGGAACCGACACGCTCGCGTTCCGTTACACGGTCGTCGCCGGCGACAATGCCCCGGCCGGCATCGCGGTGGCGGCGTCCCTGCCGCAATCGATCGACAACCGGATCAGCGACCTGGCGACGTCGGGAGCAGCTGCCTCGCTGGACCTGCCCGCCGTCGATAGCTCGAAGGTCGTCGTCGATACGACGGCGCCGTCGGCCGTCACCGTTGTGCAGCCCGCCTACGGGCCGTACGTCGCCGGCCGCACGATCGAGGCCCGTGTCCGGTTCAGCGAAGCGGTTACCGTGAGCGGGGTGCCGTCGCTGCCGGTCTTCTTCGGCACGCAGGCCCGGACGATGCGGTTCTCGAGGATCGACGGGACCGACGTCGT
Organism: Planctomycetia bacterium; assembly: GCA_046076685.1. Lineage (GTDB taxonomy): Bacteria > Planctomycetota > Planctomycetia > Pirellulales > UBA1268 > CAMCQY01. Next base: position 2,381 of record JBJTSM010000223.1, read on the forward strand.
CTTCTCCTACGTCGTCAGGGCGGCCGACGTCGCGCTGCGGAAACACGCCCGCACGAACGGCCTCGTCGGCCTCGCGGGCGGCTCGACGGTGGCCGATCTTGCCGGCAACACCGCCGCGGCCCAGACACAGCCCCTGGCCGACCCGCAGG
>JBJTSM010000224.1:0-2032 GCA_046076685.1 Planctomycetia bacterium
GCGGCGTCGAACTCGAAGGCGTCTTCGGGGGCGACGAGCCCGCGCTCGCCGGTCGACGCAAACTCGATCGCATCGCGGACGACCACGTCCCAGACGGTGGGCCGGTAGGCGTCGGCGAGCTTGCCCGGCTGGATGATCGCCAACCACTCGGCCACCGGCAGTTTTTGAAGCGCGGCCCGTTCCGGGCTGCCAGCGGTGCCGACGGCCGTGGCGAACCGCCGCCTGATCTCGGCCACGATCGTCGGCAGGTCCCACTCGGCGAGCTTCGCAAGATCGCTGCCGTCGGCGCCCCCCTGCGTCCGCTGCTGATACCGCCAGCGGTTCTCGAGAAAAAAGCCCCACGTCCAGTTGGCCCGGATCGCCTCGAGCACGCCGCGGGTTTCGGGCGGCGCCTTCTCCATGGCACCGGCCAGCAGGACGAGCCGCTCCGGATCGTCGCCCGGTCGGTCGCCCGTCTCGGTGAGGATCCGCGTGGCGATCGCGCGGGCCACCTCGGCCCAGGCCTTGTCGGCCACCGCCGCCTGCTCGACGCCACGCAGGGCTTCGGCCGCCGTCTTCGGCTTGCCCTCGGCGAGCGCCGTCTCGACGGCCTTCCAGGCGGCCGAACGGGGGCCGGTCGGGACATCCTCGCCGTCGGCAGCGGGTGTGGTCATGGTGGCGACTCCTCCGAGAAAAAGGGCGGCGAGGGCCAGTGTCAGGGGGGCGGGGCGGCGGATGCCCAGCGACGAGCGAATCAGGGCAAGAGGAATGACTCGCATCAACATAAAAAGGCCCTCCGGAACGGGGTTCGACGTCTGGCGGCAGAAGTCTACGGGCCCGGGCCGATTTCGTTACAAGGGCTCGTGGCCCACAACCAGCGTGTACACCGGGAGAAACGTGCTATAATTGGCCCGGATAGCCAGTGCCGGCGGAGCGAAACGCCGACATCCTTGGACCCAAACGCCGAACGCCGCGACGGTTTTCCGTCGTGGCCTGTCAGCAGCCAGGAGATTGTATGAATCGCTCCCACCCCCGGTTCGCCGCCGCCTGCGTGGCCCTCACCCACGGCCTCGTCTGGGCCTGTCTGGCCTGCGGCGGCCACGCCGCGGCGGCCGATGCCCCACCCGCGGGCAAGCTGTCGTTCAATCGCGACATCCGCCCGATCCTCGTCGAGAACTGCTTCTCCTGCCACGGGGCCGACAGTGCCGGCCGGAAGGCCGATCTCCGGCTCGACCAGCGGGACGACGCCGTCGAGAGCGGGGCGATCGTCCCGGGCGACGTCGATTCGAGCGTCATGCTCGACCGGATCTTTTCGGAAGACCCCGACGAGGTGATGCCGCCGCCGAGCCTCAAGAAAACGCTCTCGCCCGAGCAGAAGAAGCTGCTCGAACGCTGGATCGCCGAGGGGGCCGCATATGAGCCCCACTGGTCGTTCATCCCGCCCACGCGGCCGGCCCTGCCGGCCGTGAAGAACGAGGGCTGGGTGAGAAACCCGATCGACCGGTTCGTGCTCTCCCGGCTCGAGGCCGAGGGGCTCGCGCCGGCGGCCGAGGCCGATCGCCGCACGCTCGCCCGCCGGCTCGCGCTCGATCTCACCGGTCTGCCGCCCGAGCCGGCCGTGGTCGACGCCTTCGTGGCCGACCCGCATCCGGATGCCTACGAGCGGCTCGTGGACACGCTGCTGGCGAGCCTCGAATGGGGCGAGCACCGCGGCCGCCACTGGCTCGACTATGCCCGCTATGCCGACACCCACGGCATCCACTTCGACAACTACCGCGAGATGTGGACCTACCGGCAGTGGGTGGTGAACGCTTTCAACCGCAACATGCCGTTCGACCAGTTCACGATCCTGCAGCTCGCCGGCGATCTCGTGCAGGACCACGGGCCGAACGCCACGCCCGACCAGATCCTCGACAACAAGGTGGCCAGCGGCTTCAACCGCTGCAACATGACGACCAACGAGGGGGGCGTGATCGCGGAGGAGTATCTCGTGCTCTACACGCGGGATCGCACCGAGACCACCGCCGCGGTCTGGATGGGGCTGACGGCGGGC
>JBJTSM010000225.1:0-2053 GCA_046076685.1 Planctomycetia bacterium
GCAGCGACGAATGCTCCACGACGATGTGGGCCGTGCTCCCCGTGAACGGCTTTTCGCCGCAGAGCATCTCATACACCGTCACGGCGAGCGCGTATTGATCCACCCGGCCGTCGAGCTGTGAGCGGGGTTTGAAAAGCTCCGGCGCCATGTACTCGGGCGTGCCCACCGCCATCTTCGTGGCCGTGAGCGTCTGCTCCTTGGCCAGGCCGCCGGAGTCGTCCACCACCTTGGCGATCCCAAAATCGCCGAGCGCGGGCTTCAGGAACCCGTCCAGGAAGATGTTTCCGGGTTTGACGTCGCGGTGGAGTATCCCGCGCGAGTGAATGTGGTCGAGCGCGGCCGCCACGTCGGGCAGCCAGAAATGCAGCATCCCTGCCGGGTTCTTGATCGGCCGGTCCGATTCGTCCCGGCGGCGGTAATCGGCCAGTGAGCCGCCCGGCAGGAACCGCATGGCCACGAACGGGCAGCCCGAGTCGTCGCCGGAGTCGGTGATCGGCACGATCGACGGGTGCGGCACCGCCCGCATCGCCTCGATCTCCCGGCCAAACCGGGTCATCACCTCCCGGTCGTGACGCACCTCCCGCTTCGGCATCTTCACGACAACCGGCACATGGGCCTGCATGTCCCACGCCCGGTAGGTCACCCCCATCCCGCCCGCACCCAATTCCGCGATCAGCCGGTAGCGGCCGTGCACGAGCCTGCCAGAGGCATCGCCCGAGACAGAGGCCGTGCCCTCGGTCGCCGACACCCACCGGCCGACCGTATCGGTGCTGGTGCCCGTGCCGCCCTTCTCATCCTGAAGGCCGAACATGCTCGAGATGCCGGAGAGATCGCCGGACTCGGTTGCCCCGCGGGCTCCTTCGGGCTGTCCCGGTGATTCATTAGCCATGGCGACGAATCAGGCGTGGTGGGAAGGAAGAAGTCATGTGCCGGGCTTCGATCGAGAGTTCCTGGGCTTATGAGGAAAGACGAGTGTGGAAACCGGTCGGGGCCAATTGGCTTGGCGGTTTCCTCGGGGATAGCTCGCACGCCGAACCAGAACCCCTCTGACAGAGGGATTTTTGGAGATTCAGAGCGGGGGCACAAGCCCCGGCCCAATTGCGGGAATACAGCACCGAGACCGTCAAGGAGCACGTCCAGAACCTGCTCAGAAAGCTCGCAGTGAAAGACCGAACTCAGGCAGCCGTGTGGGCGGTGCAGTCTGGGGTGGTGTAGCCGCAGCTTGTTCACTCGTCATAGCAAGCGTCTGACTCACCCGCGGGCAGCTCCTCGTAGCCGTCCGAGACGTTGTCGAACCACGGGGCGAGGTCGGGCAGGCTCATCGGGATGCGTGAGGTGATAAAAAACTGCGGGGTACGGCAAGTCGTCTTGCCATCTTCGCTGTATGCTACGTCGAGGAGAAACCACGTGCTGCCGCTCGCCGAATTCGTCTTCGAGACCATCCCAGGCAGTGGCCCCATCAGCGTTGTCCGGGACGGCGTCGGCCTGGGGTCTGTAATTGCCGTGGTCTGTTCATGGCAGCGGAACCGGTCGATCCTGTGGGCCATCCTCGCGGGCGTCTTGAGCTGGTTCTACGTCGTCTATTTTGCGATCACCCGACGGCCGGATGAGACCCGCTGGGGCTGATGAGCCACGGCGAGATCTGCCGCCACCGTTTGCGGGGGCAGGCCGTGTGAGGGCCCATCCGCTTGCCTTGGTTCCATACCCTGGGACTTGGGAATCCGCGATCGAAGCACTTCGGGTCGTAGTCTCTTCTTGGCCTGATCGGGTACCGTGGTGGCCTTGCTTTTGAGCCCGGCCATGCCCGCCGCAAATCTCATCATCGCCCACCCGAACCAACTGATCAGGCTCGGCCTGACGTCGGTCTTCAGGTACGTAAAGAAAATAGTCCGGGTCTTCGGCGAGGCGGCCACAGGCGAGGAACTCACGAGAGTCGTCCGGAACCATGCTCCTGACCTAGTCCTGATGAACAACAGACTGCCCGACGCGGACAGCTTCGACGTGATGAGGAAGCTCTTTGCAATCCGCCCTGCCATAAACATCGTGCTTGTCG
>JBJTSM010000226.1:0-3907 GCA_046076685.1 Planctomycetia bacterium
TCCCAGCGGACGCCGTCCCAGCCGAGCATCCGCGCGGAGGCGATCGTCTCCCGCGCCGAGAAGTCGACGGCCTCCGGGGTGGCCTGCACCCAGAAGCTGGCCCAGTGCTGCCACATCGAGGGCACGTTGGGCCCGGCGTCGATCGAGTATTCGTCGCGGGCCATCCGCTCGAGGTAGAAGGTGGAGAGCGCCTCGGAGCCGGTGCCGGAGCCCGGGGCATGCTGGAAGAGTGCCGGGAACCGCCGGTAGGTTTCGGCGCCGGAGAGACCGCCCCCGCACGACTTGCCGTAGCTGATCGCCTTGATGCCGAAGCGGTGCGCCTCGTCGATCTCCCGCTTGAGCCCCGCGATGCTGCCGGGATACTGCGTCTGCCCCGACCAGAAGAGTTCGGAGTCGGGGGTCATGTCGGAGTAGTCGCAGGGTGCCCACGCGAACCGCTCGTAGTAGTTGGCGTAGCGGTCTTTGTTCGCCCGCATCACGGCGGCGATCTGCTCGGGCTTGACCGTCTGCGTGTTCTGGCCGCAGTGGCCGCCCGTGATGCCGACGCGGTAGACGTTCGCGCTCACGCCGGCAAACTGGCGGCCGGCATGCATCTCGCGGTCGCCGTCGAGCAGCCGCACGCGGATTTCGTGCCCCATCTCGGTCGTGCCGTCGAGCGGGCAGGCGATGGGGAGCGTGAACGGCCTGCCGGCCGCGAGCGTGACCGCCTGCTCGGCGACCTGCCGGGCCGTATCGGCCTCGGTGACGACCTCGACCACGGCCCGATAGCTGCCGCCCCCCGGCGCGACGAGCGTGGCGGTGCCGCTGATCGTCTCGTCGGGAAAATAATGCACCTTGTCGAGTTCGACCGCCGTCACGACCGCGTCGGCGGTCCGCACGGGGCGGATCTCGATCCGGTCGATCGCCAGCCGCAGCACGTCGATGGGGATCGAGGCGACCGCCGGATCCTCCTCGAGCTCGAACTCCTCGTCGTCGAGATCGGGCTTGCCGGAGAGCAGGGCATCGGCGTCGCTCGGCGCGATCTTCGCGACCGCCTGCTTCTCCTCGTCGCTCTGGTCGCGGCGCATGCCGTCGAAGCCGCTCGTCGCGGTGGCCGACACGCGGATGACCGCGTTGCCGCCGGGATGTGTGAAGCGGAAGGTGAACGGCTGGTAGCCCCCCTCGGGATCGAACGCGATCGCACCGAGCGTCCTCTGCTCGCCGCCCGCCTCGATCGTGACGGCCAGGCCGTGCATGAGCGCCAGTGGTTTGGGCTCCATCCAGACCGTCAGATCGTGGTCGCCGGCCGGCAGGGGCCGGCCGTGTTCGAAGAGTTTTCCACCCTGTTTCGACAAGAGGCCGACCGCCACGCGGCCTTCCGAGGCCCGCTCGTCGCGATGGATCACGGCCGGCGGCTTCGCTCCCTTCTCGGCCTCCACCGTCACCGCCGCGGGCGGCGCGGCGAGAACCGGAACAGTGGCAAGCCAGCCCACAAGAGCGCATGCGACTGTGGTGAGGCACCGGCTTCGGGGCGGCAACAGTCTTGTCGCGTGGGCCGCGGCGGCCCAAAGCTCCTCGAGCTGTCGCCGACCCCTTCGCCTCGTCCAGCGTGATTCGCCGGATGCGATACCGGGGCAGCACCGACCTCGAAAAAAAGCCCCGGACGTGAGTCCGGGGATGGCGGGAGCGATGACGCGTTTCATGGCCGCGATCCCCCGGGTTCCGCCGGGGGCCTTTATGGACGCATCGGCAGAGTGATCAGCCGCAGGTTCATCTGCGGGCAGAGAAACCGCAGCTCGTCGATCGTCTTCGCGGCGGGCGGCCGCGGCAAGGTCCAGACGAGGTTCACCGTGCGGCGGGCGACGGCCCGGCAGTGGTGCCGCCGGACGAGCATCGCGACCATCCCCGCGAGCACCGCGTCGGCCGCCGGCCCGTCGCCGACGAGCACGAACGCTCCACGGCCGTACCAGGCCGACTCGAACACGATCTCCGCGATCGCCGGATCGGCCTGCACCGCGTCGACGGGGAACGACCGCTTGGGCAGGGTCACTTGGAACGGCCCGACCGCCAGCCGTGGCAGCGTGTCCCGGCCGGCCAGCGGATCCGCTTCGGCGAAGAGCACGAACGACTCCCCCTTGCGGACCGCGCGGCCGAGCATGTCGGGCAGCGGATCGCTGCCTTCCGTTGCCGGTGCGGGCGTGTCCACCACGTAGGCCTTGGCAAACGCGCCGTCGATCCAGGTCCCCGCGAGCGGCAGCGGCCAGACGGCGTCGAAGGTGCTGTTGAACCGCCGCAGGTATTCGAGGCCGACGAGGCCGACGGCGAGCGTCACGAGGCTCCACGCCACGCCGCGGTTGATCCGGTCGTAGCGATCGGCCACGAGCAGCTGCGATTCGGGCAGCATCCGGCCGGCCGGTTTCTCGTCCGCCTCCGCGTCGGCCTTTGGATCCGCCGCGGCTTCCCCGGCCGGCTGCGGGGCCGCGTCGGCGTCGCCGCCACCCTTTGCCGACCGCCGCTGCCTGCCCCGGCTGCGGTAGGCCGGAATCTTCGCGAGCCGCTCTTCCACCGCCCGCTCGTAGGCACCCTGTTCCTCGGCGACCGACACGCCGGCGACGTCGGCCTGATCCGCCGCGGTGTCCTCCGCGAAGCGGATCCCGGCGGCGCGGCCGCGGAGCTTGTCCTGCGACGTTTTTTTAGCCGCCTCCTCGGCGGCGAGCACCTCGGCGGAGCGATCGACCTCGATCCCGCGGATGCTCTCGGAGGTCGCGGCGGCAAACGCGAGGCCCACGACCGCGAGGCCGGTCGCGGCCAGCCACAGCTGGAAGCGGCGGCGCGAGACGAGGCCCACGAGCAGCGCCGCGGCCGCCGCCGCCCAGGCGAGGCACGACGCGAGGCCGACGAGGCCGAAGGTTTTCAAAAGGATCTCGAGCGTCGGCGTCACTTGCGGTGCTTCCGGGTCAGATCGAGGTAGTTGCTGAACGAGTAGTAGATGATGTTCACGCCGAGACGATAGGAGGCGTCGGCGAGGTCGCGGCTCATCCCGGAGGCGCCCGTCTTCCAGGCGTCGTTCAAATCGCCGGGGTGGTAGAACACCGCCCAGCGGTTCTGGTGCTTGACCCCGAGGGCCCGGTTGCCGCCGTGGTGCCAGAGCGGCGGGGCGCCGTTGGGAAACACGAACGGGGCCTGGAAGATCGGGTCGTCGTCGGCGATCGTGACGAGCTGCCGGTCGGGGAAGACGGCCGCCATCAGCGCGCGGAAGCTCTCGTGAAACTGCGGCGAGCCGGCGTCGGCGAAGAGCATGCCGCCGTCGATCAGGTATTCGCGAAGGATCTTCACGTCGTTCGAGCTCACCGGGATCGAGCCCGCGCCGGTGAGGTAGAGGAAGGGGGGCGCGAAGCCCTTGTCGAAGTTCTTCAACTGCGCGATCGTGCGGGCCTCCGGGCTGCGGGCGATCTTGAAGCCGGTCACCTTCTTGAACTCCTCGAGGAAGTTCATGTCGGCGCGGCTGACCTCGTCCATGCCGTCGTCCCAGCCGGGGCCGGCGTGCTTGATCCGGAAGAACCGCACCGGCTCGTCGCCGACGCCGTCCGGCCAGCCGCCCGTCTTGCCGCCGCCCTTGCCCATCTTGCCGCCCGCGCGGGCCTGCGCGGAATTCGCGTCGGCGACGTAGGTGATCTCCGACGCCTTCTCGACCGTCTCCTCGACGTCGGAATCCTTGTCGATGTCGGGCCGCGAGAGGATGATCGCGGAGTTGAGGTTGAGCATGTAGCGGCGCTTCTTTTTCTTGACCGGCTTGGCCACCTGCACCACCGCCGCCACCGCCTCCTCGCCCGACCCGTGGGGCACGCTGTAACGCTCCGAGCAGCCGATCGAGCGGACGAGCCAGGGCAGAACCACGATCAGGAGCAGGTGGCCCGAGAGGCTCGAA
>JBJTSM010000227.1:0-5873 GCA_046076685.1 Planctomycetia bacterium
GCTCACGGCTGCCTTGCCGCTGGCCGACGTGAAACAAAAGGAACGGCGGGTAGCGCTTTCCCGCGGCGACGTGCGTGATCGGCGAGGCCTCCCGCTGCGCCTCCGGATCGTCGCCGAAGGCGTCTCGGTAAAGTTGCTGCAACCGTGGCAGCCGGGCCGCCGCCATCTGTCTGGGCACGTCGTAGCCGGCCCCGTCGAGCAGCACGACGCCGCGGAGCGCGGCGGGCTCGAGCCCATGCCGGGCCAGCAGCCGCGTGTCGGTGGCGACGAGCGCCGCCAGGTGCGCGCCGGCCGAATGGCCGATCAGGAAGATGCTGCCGCCATCACCGCCGTAATCGGCCGCGTGGGCGTGCAGCCAGGCGACCGCCGCGGCCACGTCGGCCCCCTGTTCGCGCGGCGTGACGGGGGCGTCGAGTCGGTAGCCGACGCTGGCAAAGAGATTGCCACGCGACACGAAGGCCTCGGGCTTCACGCCGACATGGGACTTGTCGCCGTGCCGCCAGCCGCCGCCGTGCACGAAGAGCACGATCGGCCGCGCCGGGCCGCCGGCGCGAACAGGACCGTAGAGATCGAGCGTCGGCCCGCCGCCGGCCGCCGGCATGTCGCCCGCCGCGCACGCGACGTCGCGGACGAGGAGTTTCGCCGTTTCCTCGGCCGCAGCAGCCGTCCGGACCGCGGGGCTGACGGCCGCCAGCGCGATCACTGCCATCAGCATCGCCACCCAAAGGGCGGACGAGAACCAGTTCGCAATACGATCTTCGACGGTCTCGGGGTAGAGCATCTCGGCACCTCCTTCCACCCTTGCAACGGCTGACCACGCCGAAGGTTGCGTCAAACGCACAAAAGCCGCCCGAGCAGCGATCGCGGTGCGCAAAGGTCACGAAGGCTTGCGGAATCGCGACGGCTTCACGGGGCCGAACTTCTTCTTGCCGCCGTGTTTCTTCGCGAATTTCGCGGGCCGCTTCCCCCCGGGGCCCGGCCGCCGTTCCACCCGGTCGCGGTGGTGCTCTCCTTCCGGCCGGTCGCCGCCGTGGGGCCCCCGCTGGCCGGGCCGGTGCGGCTTCGGCTCGGCGGTCTCGGCGCCGGGCTTTTCCTGGCTCGCCGGCGCGAAGAGGTGGAGCACCGCCGCGGCGATGTCGGTCGACGTGTGCCCCTGTTCGAGCAGCCGTTCCACGAGCGGGGCCCGGCCGGCGAACCCGCCGGACTCGAGTATCGCCGTGATCCGGTCGAACAGGGCGTCGGCCCGCCGATCCTCGACAGCCGCCAGCGACGGCACGTGCTCCCGGCGGATCTTCGTCCGCAGAAACCGCTCGATCGACTGCAGCTTGTAGATGGCCGCGCCCGACACGAGCGTGACGGCCTTCCCCTTCTTGCCGGCCCGGCCGGTGCGGCCGATCCGGTGCACGTAGTCCTCGGCATCGTAGGGGAGATCGTAGTTGACGACGAGCTCGAGGTCGTTCACGTCGATGCCGCGGGCGGCCACGTCCGTCGCGATCAGGAAGGCGAACGCCGCCCGCTTGAAGTTCTGCATCACGCGGGTCCGCTGCGCCTGGGCCATGCCGCCGTGGATCCGCTCGGCCGAGTAGCCCCGGCCGACGAGGGCGTCGGCGAGCTCGTCGACCATCCGCTGGGTGTTGCAGAAGATGACGCCGCTCTTCACGTCGTGGAAGTCGATCACCCGCACGAGGGCGTCGAGCTTCGCGTGGTGCCGCACCTCGTGGTAGACCTGGTCGACGAGCGGCGGACCGCTCACCGACTTCTGCGTGATCCGCACGGTGGCCGCGTCGGTGGAATGCCCGCGGACGAGGGCCTGAATCGGGGGCGAGATCGTCGCCGAGAAGAAGATCGTCTGCCGGCCCGCCGGGGCGGCCGCGAGGATCTTCTCGATGTCCTCGCGGAAGCCCATGTCGAGCATGCGGTCGGCCTCGTCGAGGATCAGCATGCGGACCTTCGAGAGGTCGAGGGTGCCGCGATTCATGTGGTCGGTGAGCCGCCCGGGCGTGCCGACGACGACATGGGCCCCCCGCTTCAACTCCGCGAACTGCCGGTCGTAGGAGGCGCCGCCGTAGATCGCCACGGAGTTCACACCCCGCCGGAAGGCCGCGAGCTTGTGCACTTCGTCGGCCACCTGCGTGGCCAGTTCGCGGGTCGGGGCGAGGATCAGCACCTGCGTGGCCCGCAGGGCCGGATCGATCTTCTCGATCGCGGGAATGCAGAAGGCCGCCGTCTTGCCCGAGCCGGTCTCCGACTGGCCCACCAGGTCGCGGCCCGCCAGGATCAACGGAATCGCGGCCGACTGGATCGGCGAGGTCTCCTCGAAGCCGAGCTGAGCGACGGCCTTCAGCAGTTCGGGCGAAAGCCCGAGCGAGGCGAACGGCACGTGACCGGGGCGGGAATCATCGGGCGTGGTCGGGGCGGAGGGGCGTGCGGACGGGGAATCCGTCATGAGAGGTGCCTGGGGGGAAGCGGCGGCGGGAGGGGCGAGGCGGGGAAACCCCCGATCATACCTCGCCGGGGCGGCGGCCACCACACGCTTGTCCGTTCTTGGGCGACGCTCGGTTCAGCGGGGCGGCCCGTCGACGATCCAGGTCGGCAGAGGGATGGCGCGTTTCTTCGCCCGGGCAAGCAGCGCGCCGCGATAGATCTCTTCGAGCTTTTCCGTCGGATCGGTCGGCCGCGGACCGGCCTTGCCCGCCGTCGCGGCCGGCTTTTTCCGCGGTTTGGCCGGCGGCGGCCTGCCGTTTGAACGGGGGCTCGTCGCAAACCACAGTTCACCGGCCGTGACGAACCGCCGGATGTCGCGGTCGAGCAGGCCGCTGCGATCGGCCTCGGCGGCGGCGAAGTAGGCGTCGCGGGCCTGCTCGCGAACCGCCCGCCAGTCGGCCACCAGCGCGTCTTGCACCCGCTTCACCGCCGCAGCGTCCATCTTATCGATGGCCCGCACGACGCTGGCGACACCCTGCTTGCGTTCCCGGCCTGCGAGATCCTCCGCCAGTAGCCGGTGCTGGAGCGCGAGCGTCTCGTCGACGCGGCCCGCGGGCCGGCGGAAGAGAAACGCCCAGCCGCCGGCTGCCACGAGTCCACCGACGGCGACAGCGATCAGGATGCGACGCCTGGTGCTCATCGTTCTCCCTCCCACACCCCGCACGATCACGGATCGAGAACGGAGTCGGTCACGTCGGGCGGGGTCGTCGGATCGTTGCCGTCGCCGACCGTGCAGTACCAGCGGAGCACGGTCGTATCGGTGTTGTTGTCGATCGCCTCCACATGACCGTCGAGGAAGACGAAGTTGGTCGCGCCGGTGTGCAGGCTGCCGTACTTCCGCGGATTCAGGTCGTCGGCACCATCGGCGATGCCGCGGGCGGTGTCGCGAAACAGGGTCAGGGGCGTGTCGGCAGCGAACATCGCGGTATCGCCCTGATCGTGGTGCACCATGTCGGGCGACGCCGACTGCGTGGTCTTCGGAATGTGCCGCTCCCCGCCGGCGAAGGTCTTGCTCAGGCCGTCGCTCACCTGCCGCGGCTGCACCGCCGAGAAGGTGTGGATCGGTCCGCCCTGCTTGGGGTTGAACGACGTGCCGGAAGCGACCACGTAGTTGTAGTAGCTGCCGGCATTGGCGGCGTAATCGCCGCCGGCCGCGGCGGCCTTCACGAGCGGCGTCTGGTCGTTGTTGTCGAAATTGCGATCCGCCGCCGGCCCGCGGCGGCTGGCACAGTAGAAGGTCGAGACAGGGCTCCGCATCGCGGTGCTGTTCTTCACGTCGTCCACTCGCTCGGTCTTGTCGTAGGCGTTGTGGATCGCCGCCTGCTCGAGGTAGGGGAGCAGCCGGAAAGCCCACGAGACGCCGAACTGGTCTCTCGTATCGCGGCCCGACGGATAGACCTTGCGGGCCTGCTCGTAGTTCACGATCCCGATCCCCAACTGCTTCAGGTTGTTGCCGCAGGAGGGTCGCCATGGAAGTGGCGAAAGAGGCGCGGAGACCGTCGTAGGGCCTGGATTTTCGTCCCGCGGCGCGGGCTCGTCAAGATTTCTTCCAGACGCCGTTTTCAGCGGACGCAGTAGAGGGCGTCCGACGAGCGGATCAGCAGTGTATCGCCGGCGACGGCCGGCGAGGCCCAGAAGACCTCCTCGTCGCTGCCGACGGCGCATTCCGCGAGCACCTTGAACTCCGGTCCCGCCTCCAGCACGACCGTGCGGCCCCGCTCGTTGACAAGATAGATACGGTTGCCGATCACCAGCGGACAGCCGACCGCCGTCGTGCCCCCCGGCAGCCGCTTGCGGTATTTCTCCGCGCCGGTCCGCTTGTCGTAGCAAACCGCCTTGTCGCCGAAGAAGAACAGCAGATCACCGACGACCACGGGGGACGGCATCCCGGCGCCGCTCTTCGTCTTCGACCAGAGCACGGCCGCCGTCGCGGTCCGCCCCTTGGGCAGCGTGAGGTCGCCCGAGTGACCACTGGCGATCGCATACACCGGCGCCTTGCTGCCCGGGCTCGACGTGCCGAAATACACCCCCTCGGCATCCGCCACCACCGAACAGGCGAACGACGTGTCGAGCCCGCCGAGCCGCCAGCGTTCCCTGCCGTCGGCCAGCCCATAGGCGATCACGCTGCCCTGTCCGGCCGTCACCACCTCGACGACGCCGTTGTTCGTCCAGACGACGGGCGTGCTCCAGGCGGTGCCCTTGTCGCGGGGAGCGGTCCAGAGGTCGGCGCCGGTCCGTGGGTCGACGCAGTGCAGCGTCGCGGCATCCTCGTTGTAGAGCTGCACGAGCAGCCGGTCGCCCGCCGGATCGCGATGCAGCACCGGCGACGCCCCGGTGCCGAACTGGTTGGTGATCGGCTGCGGCCCGACGTTCCTCCGCCAGCGTTCGTTCCCCTCGCGGTCGATCGCCGCGAGCGTGCCCGCCGCGCCGAAGAGGGCGAACACCGCATCGTCCGACGCGCATGGCGTCTCCGTGGCGTAGGTATTCGAGGCGTGCTTCGCGAACTTCGGCACCGCCTCGACGACCGTCTTCGACCAGACGATCCGGCCGTCGGCCGGATCGAGGCAGAGCAGCCGCCACTGCACGGGATTCCGCGGCGTCGATTGCATCCCCCAGGTGGAGAACGACATCACGCCCCCCATGCCGCTCGGCCGGTCGGCCTTCGGGTCGACGGCGGTGGTGACGAAGATGCGTCCGCCGGCCACGATCGGCTGCGACCAGCCCGCGCCCGGGATGGCCGTCCGCCAGGCAAGGTGATCGGCGTTGCTCCACTGGGCGGGCACCCGCGCCGCGGCTGCCACGCCCTGCGCCGTGCCGCCGCGAAACTGCGGCCAGTCGTCCGCGACCGCGACCACGGGGAATAGCAACGAAAGCAGCACATACCCCCGGACGATCACTGCACGACGCATGACACTTCCTTGTTGACGAGATTGCTCGCGAATCCTTCAGCAACGCATTGTAGAGCGCATCCGAAAAAACCGTCACGACGCCCCAGAAGACGGAGGCGAAGGGGTCGGCGACAGCTCGAGGAGCATTGGGCGTATCCTCGCCCACGCGACGCCCTTCCGCCGTCGGAGCGGCGGACGAAGCAATGCGTTGCCGCCCCGCAGCCGCTGTTACACCCATGATGAGGGCGCGCTCGGCGTTCTCCTCACCACTCGATGCGGGTGGCGTCGAAGACCGGTCCTTCGATGCAGGTGCGGCGGTAGTCCCAGCCGCCCTCGGCGTCGCGGACGCGGGCCACGCAGGTGAAGCAGATCCCGACGCCGCAGGCCATCGGCGCCTCGAGTGAGACATCGCACGGGATGTCCCGCGCCGCCGTCCAGCGGGCCACGGCCGCCATCATCGGGTCGGGTCCGCAGCAGGCGACGTGGATGCGCCGGGCTGGC
>JBJTSM010000228.1:0-3007 GCA_046076685.1 Planctomycetia bacterium
CGTGCACTACCTTCTCGCGTGCAACGCCGGCGAGGTGATGCTGATGTTCGTCGCCGCGGTGGCGGGCTGGCCGGCGCCGCTGGCCGCGATCCAGATCCTCTGGCTCAATCTCGTGACCGACGGCCTGCCCGCCCTCGCCCTCGGCCTCGAGCCCCCGGAGCGCGGCCTCATGACCCGCCGGCCGCGGCCGCCGCAGGAGCCGGTGATCACCACGCGGCGGGGCCTCGTGATCCTCGCCCATGGGGCGCTCGTGGCCGCGGTGACGCTGGGCGGATACTGGTTCATGTGGCGGGGCTCCGCCGATCCCGCCGTGATCGCGCAGGCCCAGGCGATGACCTTCTGCGTGGCGGCCTTCGCCCAGCTCTTTTTCGCGATCGGTTGCCGGAGCGAGCGGTGCACGGCCATCGAAGTCGGGTTCTTTCGCAACCCGGCGCTGCTCGCCGCCATCGCCATCTCGTCGCTTCTGCAGGTGGTGGTCGTGACGCTGCCGTTCACGCGGCCGGTGTTCGAGGTGAAGACGCACCTCGGCCGCGAGTGGCTGCTCGTGATCGCCCTCGCCCTCGTGCCGCTTACCGTGATCGAGGGGGCCAAGTGGCTGGGTCGCCTTGGCCGCCGCCGGCCGGCAGGAAATGGGGCGAATCGCTCGTTCCATTCGGCCTCCCCGCCAGACGCCGACCGGCTATCATGCCATCGACGTTCCCTGGTGACGGCCGGGGAGAAAACCGCCCGGCGGTGATCTCGCAGTGATCGCGACGGCTGGGGTTCCTCGTGCGAAAGGAGGTGGTCTAGTGACGCAAGCTGACTGTACCGGAGGGCTGCGCCGATAACGGCGAGTCGACGGGCCTGCCGTTGATGCAGCCCACCAAAGGTTCCTACGGCTGCCGCCCCTTCGGGGGCGGCAGCTTTTTGTTTGTTGGGGGCACGCGGGCCCGCCGACCCTCATGAAAAGCAACTGGGTGGAGTGCCCCGGGAAGATCCCGAGGGCACCCCACCCAGCGTGGAGGAACCTGCTTCGACTGAGGAAGCGAGCCGTGTGCGATCCGGCTGTTCGATCAACGCACGCCGGCGGCGAGGCCGCGAGCGCCCTTGAGCATGGCGACGAGGACCGCCGCACGGGGCGACAGGATCGTCAGCCCGTACAGCATCTGAGCCTGCCGCGTCTTCGGCGGGGTGGTGATCAGGGCGGCGACCGGGCTGATGCGCGGCGAGACCACGCCCAGACCGCTCAGACGACCGGCCGGGGTCTTCAGGCCGCCCTTCTGGAAGATCAGCACCGCGTTGCTCAGCCGCGGGGCGATGAGTCCCAGCGGGCTGGCCGTGGGCATGCCCGGCAGCGTGGGCATGCCCGGCACGATCGGCTTGTTGAGCCGGGCGAGCAGGCCGCCGCCGGCGGGGCGGGCATTGAGGAATCCGGCGGCTTGCGCGGTGCCGACGAAGGTCGACGCCACGAAGGCCGCGAGAACGAGGATGACGGTGGCTTGCTTGCGAACCATGAGACTCTCCATGACAAGGGTGACAGTCGTGTCGGTACGGGGGCGTCGGCCACGGAAGCCGCCGCCTCGTCGAACAGCCGAGTCTCGACGAGACACGCTGCGACACGCCCGACCCTCGTTGCCGTTTTTCACGGAGCAACGTTCACCCGGTGTTCGCACGGCCGCTTTGTCGGATGGCCGGGATGGCTGCCGTCACATCCGTCAGCCTCGTCACAATCCGACACCCGGGTGCCGGCAGGCAGGAACGGCGGTCACCAAAACTGGGTAGCAGGGCCCGGCGGGGCGTCTGTTCAGGGCCAGAGCAGAAGCTGGTCCTTCGCCCACTCCGGGCGGAGGGGAAGCCGTTCGAGCTCGGTGTAGACCATCGCGGCGGGGTTGATGTCGCTCTCATCCATCGCCCGCAGGTGGCGTTCGAGCGGCGGATGGCGGCCGACACGGGGAAGGACCACGAGCCAGACGATCGCGACGATACCCGCGCAGGCGGCCAGCCGCAGCGGTGGGGCGAAGCGAGGGGAAATCGTCATGAGTCGACCACCCTGCGAAAGAGCCAGCCGAAGGTGAGGCTCGCCATCGCCAGCGAGAGCGCGAGATTGAGGCACTGTCCGAGCACGTAGAGCACCAGCGGTCGGCCGCTGGCGAGGTAGGGGGCCAGTTCGCGGAAGACCGTCTGGATTCCCATGCAGACGAAGCCGACGCAGAACAGCCAGCCCCGCAGGCGTGAGGTGAACGACAGCGTGGCGCCGTCGACCCAGAGGGCGGTCTCGGGTGAGCGGCTGAAGAGAAACGAGCAGACCACCGAGGCCGCCACGAATCCGAGGATGAATTTCGGGAACCGGCCCCAGGCCTCGGCGACAAGCGAGGTGCGCGGTCCGGAGGCATCATGCTCGACCCATCCGGCCCAGTACACGGCGAAGGCAAAGGCGATGATGCCGATCATCGAATTCTGGATCATCTTCACCGTCGCCGCGACCTCGGCCGGCCGCTTGTCGTCGAGTTCCTTGCCGAGCATCTCGCCGGCCGCCACCACCGCGCCGGTGGCGTCGATCGTGCCGCCGAGCCACGCGCCGCCGACGATCGGGTCGATCCCGGCCCAGCGGATGAAGGGGGGCATCGCCACCATCATCACGACGGTAAATAGGAGCGACAGGGCGATCGCCAACGACAGCTCCTCCTTCTTCGCCTTGCAGGCGGCGCCGGTGGCGATCGCCGCCGAGACGCCGCATACCGACATATCGGCGGAGATCACCATGCAGAGTGATTTCGACGGGATCTTCAACCGCCGCACGCCGAACCAATAGGTCGCCACGAGCACGATCGGCGTCACCACCCAGCTCGTCAGCAGACCCGGCAGCCCCAGTTCGAGGAGCCGGCTGAAGAGCACTTCCGCGCCGAAGACGACCAGGCCTGTCTTGATGAGGAATTCACCCTGGAGGGCGGGCTCGAGCCAACGCGGCAGTCCGACGGTGTTGCCCACGACGAGGCCGACGGCGAGGGCCCAGAGGGGATACTCGAGG
>JBJTSM010000229.1:0-2595 GCA_046076685.1 Planctomycetia bacterium
CTCCCGAAACTGCCCGGGCGTCATGCCGACGTGTTTCTTGAAGAAGGTCGTCAAGTATTGCGTCGAGCCGAAGCCGCACGCGGCCGCGACGTCGGCGAGCGGCCGGGATCGCTCCCCCAGGAGCCGCTTGAGCTCCGTCACCTTCACGTGCACGATCTGCTCGTGGACTGTCCGGCCGAAGGCGCGGCGAAACCGCTCGTCGAGCCAGGCCCGGGAGAGGCCCACCCGCCGCGCGAGCCCCGCGGGCGTGAGATCGCTCGCCAGGCCGGCGTGGAGCTGCTGCACGGCCTCGGCCACGATGCCGTCGAGCGCCACGAGGCCGGCCGTCGATCGCCGCCGCACGAGGCCCATCGGCGCAAGCTCGAGCCGCCGCGGCAGACGGGGGCGGTTCGTGAGCGCGGCATGCAGCACCGCCGCCGCCGCGACGCCCAGGCGACGGTGCCCGGGATCGACGCTCGTGAGCGTGGGCCTGGCCGCCTCGCAGACGAGGTCGTCGTTGCCGATGCCGACAAGAAACAGGTCGCCCGGCACGCGGAGCCCGGCCACCTGCAGCCCGTCGAGCAGCCAGGCGGCCTGGCGATCCGTGGTGGCGACGATCCCCACGGGCCTGGGAAGCGAGACGCACCAGGCGGCCGTCTTCGCGAGCGCGGCGGTCGTGCGTGTGGCCGCGGCGGCGACGTGGGCCGCGCGGCGGGCGGCGCGGGCGTGCCGGTGGAAGGCATCGATCTGCGGATCATCCTCCCGCTCTGGCAGCAAGGCGAGCGATCGTGCCCCGCAGGCCACGAGTTCCGCAACCGCCATGCCGATGGCGGCCGAGCGATCGCAGCGGACCTCGGTCGTCACGCCGAGGCTCGGCTGGCCGCCGGCCACCGGGCCATGGCCGATCGCCACGGCCGGCAGCCGGCCGCGCCGTGCCACCTCGACGAAACGTGGGTCGGCAGGCACCCCGATGATGCCGTCGGCCTGCGTCGCGACCGTCGCCGCATCGGCATCGAGCAGGATTGACCAGTCGGGCTGCAGGGCCGGCAGCCACGCGGGCTGACGCTTGGGCCCGTCGGCCGGCGGAAACAGGTCGCGGCCTTCGTGCGCGAAGTCGATCACGCCCCGCGCGGATTCCCGGTGGGCATCCGGGCCGTCGCCCAACAGCAGGGCAATCGTCGCCGCGTGCGGCCGCGCGGCGGGCCGCGGGCATGTTTGATCCTGTGAGGCATCCATGATCAGCAACACCGCGGCATCCTCCCTGTCACTTCCTCCGCGTCACGCGCTCCCTGTCACTCGAACTCCGCCCGGCCCCAGCAGGCCGCCCGCTCGTGCGGCGACAGCCTCGCGGGCTCTTCGAGGTTGCGGACCTCGATCAGCTGATCCCGCCAGAGGAGCCCCGACTCGTCGGCCCAGAACACCTGCCAGACGGTGCCCAGCACGTCGCCGGCACGGGGCCTGTCGTCGGCCGCGTTCAAGAGCCGCCAGGGGATCGCGTATTCGAGCGTGTAGCCGCGGCCGTCGGCGTCGGCCGTGAATGCGCCGCGGACGCCGCCGGGATTCACGAGCGGGTCGGCGTATTTGGTGCCACGGTCGATCGCGACGCAGGCCTTGCCGGTAGCGGCATGGTGCCAGAGCGTGAGGTGGGAGAGTTTCTGATTCTGCGATTTCTCACGGTCGTCCGCGGCGGGGGAGCGCCGGCGGGCGAGAAAGTATTGCGGCGAGTTGGCGTCGACCGGCCAGCCCATCCGGCGGTCGGCGGAGAACCGCAGTTGCAGGCCGCCACCCTGCCAGGCGATGTGGGCGTCGAGTTCGGGATCGTATTGGTTGCGGAGCGGCGCGGGATCGGCCACGTGGGCGGCGATGTAGAGATGCTCGTCGTCATACATCATGCTCCCCTGCACGCCGTGCGTGGCCTCGTCGCGGCCCGGCCGAGCCGACACGAAGCCCGGCTGGGGCCACTCGTCGAGCCGGCCGTCGATCGTGATCTCGGCGGGCGCGGGACGGACGCGGATCGACTCGATGCGGGGCCGGCCGTAGACCCGCATCGCGCCGTCGGGAGCGTCGCGATACCGGTGATCCTCGATCGGCTTCGAGACCGACGGATTGCGGATGAACCGCCCTTCGACGAAGGGAATCGGCTGGGGGTCGCGACCGGCGGCGGGATCGAACCGGGCCGCCTCGCCGGCCTCGAGCCGTGTGGGAAAGCCGCCGCCGGTGCGGTTGGCGATGACGGCGCCGTCGTAGACCTGCACGTCGGTGGCGACGCCGTTGCCGGCCCGCACCGCGAACTCCGTGCCGAGATCGAGCACCTCGGTGTTGGCCGTGTCGAGCCGAAAGCCCGACATCCCCTTGGGCACTTTCACGACCGCCGCCCCTTCGGCGAGAAAGGCCCGGCTCTCGTCAATGAGGTCGAGTGCACCGGGACCCTGCAGCGCGATGACGACGCCGTTGCGGAGCGTGAACTGCAAGAGACCGGCTGCGAGCCGCACCCTGCCGGCCTCGACCGGCTGGCCGAGCTTGGGGGTGGCCGTGGCGTTGCCCGCGAGTACGAACCGGGCGTCGGTGACAATGGCGAGCGGGGCCGGGATTGATGCCGCCGCGGGGCTGGCCGCC
>JBJTSM010000230.1:0-5834 GCA_046076685.1 Planctomycetia bacterium
CCCCAGTGCATCCAGTTGGTGGCGACGAGCTGGTTGTAGAGCGCGGGCGGAAAGGTGAAGGGCTGCGCGCTGAAGACCTGCTGCTCGAGCAGCGTGAGCGCGTCCCGCTGCTTCTGCGGCTCGACGACGCGGAAGGGCGCGGGGGCGTTGGCGTCGCCCTTGTGGCTCCGCGAGGTGTGGAGCCCGCCCACGAGCCGCGAGGCCGTGTACATCGCCTGGCCGTGGGCCGCGAGCAGCACGCCGAACGCCTGCCGCACCCGCTCGTAGCCGCCGCCGGAGCCATCCTTCTCCTTGGCCGTCATCCGGTCGGCGATCAGCGGCATCACCTGCGCCACGAGTTCCGCGCGGCTCCGGGCGAACTCGAGCGGATCGCTCCCCAGGTCGAAGCGGTTGGAGAGCGGGTCGGGATCGCCGAACTCGGTCTCCTCGTCGGTGGCGTAGGCGAGCGCCGGCTCGCCGCTGCGGCCGGCGATCTTCTCGAGCTCTGGCAGCTCGCCCTCGGGGCTGCCGGCCGCGATCGGCTTGTAGCCATATTCGATCGCCCAGAGGTCGTAGGCCCCGAGCTTCGCGGTGTAGTAGTCGCCCTGCGTCTTCCCCTTCGGCACGATGTTCACGGGGATGTAGTCCATCACGCTCGTGCTCGCCCCGCTCGCGGCCGTCTTCGTGACGTCGTTGATGTCGGCCAGCGACTTGAGCGCCGAGCCCTTGAAGTTGTGCCGCAGGCCCAGCGTGTGGCCCACCTCGTGCATCGACACGAGCTTGAGCCCCTGCAGCACGAGCTTCTCCTTGTTGGCCTCCGACAGGCCTCCTTCCGCGGCGGCCGCCAGCGCCGTCGCGGCCAGGGCCGTCTCGCGGGCGTGGCCGTCGAAGAGGGAGCAGGCGTCGCAGCAGTGCTGCCGGCCGTGCCCGTGGAGCGTGCCGCCGGTGAGTTGGGCCACGGCCTGCGGTGTGAAGGTCTCGTATTCCGTCCGCCAGAACCGCAGGAAATCGCCGTCGAAGATGATGTCGGCGTCGAGGATCTGCCCGGTGCGGGGGTTCACCCGCGACGGCCCCATGGCGAAGCTCGCGCCGGCCGTGATCCAGCGGAAGGTGTTGTAGTTGACGTCTTCCGGATCCCAGTCGGTCATGTCGGGCTGCTGCCGCACCTCGATCGCGGTGGCGAAGCCCGCCTTCTCGAAGGCCTCGTTCCACGACTCGATCCCCTCGCGGATCGCCTGCCGATACTTGAACGGCACCGTCTTTTCGATCCAGAACACGATCGGCTTCTTCGGCGGGGAGACCGCGGCGGAGGGATCGGCCTTCTCCAGGTTCCAGCGGTTCACGTAGCGGACGAACCGGTCCTCGTCGACCTGTTGCGAGAAGTCCTTGAGCGCGGTCACGAAGTAGCCCACCCGCTCGTCGGCCAGCCGCGGCCGGTAGGCGTTCTGCGGCAGCAGGCTCAGTGAATAGTGGACGGTGATCGTGGCGCCGCGGGAATCGGGCACCGTGTCGATGTCGCGGGTGCCGCTCGAGCCGTAGGTGGCGGCGACCTCGAGTTCGACGTTGTCGGGAAAGCCCTTCACGCGGGCCCAGGTGGAGCGGTCGCGGGCGAACGAGAAGCCCGGCAATGCCTCCGAGATCTGCGGCAGGTCGGAGAGGAAGACGGACCCGAGGTCGACCACGTGGCCGCCGGACGGGCCGGTCGTGGCGATCGGCAGGCTGAAGAGCACGCTGTCGGTGTAGGCGAGATCGACCGCCTTCTCCTCGGGGCTCCCCTTGTCGGCGAAGAACCGCACGTTCTTACGGACGATCTGGATGTTGTCGTCGACCTTGCGAAACTGCCAGACCCAGTCGTCGCCGAAGCCGAGGCTCATCCCGCCGAGCAGAAAGCGGTCGCCGATGCCGCGGGCGATCGAGATCAGCACGAAGAACTCCTTGCCGAGCAGGGATTCGGTGAGTTCGGCGTAGACCTTGTCGTCCTTCTTCCAGAGCGGAATCAGGCCGCTCACCTTCGTCGCATCCTTGAGCAGCACGGCGAAGGGCGGCTTGCCCCCCTTGCCCTCCGCGGCCGGCTCGGCGGCGGGTTTTGTCTCAGCGGGCTTTTGCGCCGGCGGCGCGGCCGGCTCGGCCTTGGGGTCGGCGGCCTTCGTCGGAGCCTCGTCGGCCCGGGCGGCGAGGCCCGCACCAAGGGTGAGCGCCGCCATCAGCACGATCCGGGTCACCATCGTCGTCTGCGTTGTCTGCATCGCGAGAGCCGCTCCGTTGCACGTGTCCGAAAGCTCCCGGGCGGCCGTTGCCCGGAGTCTTTCAAGAGTAGCATCGCCCTCCCCCGCCGACCAATTTTCGTGCCGCGGGCGCTTTTCGAGGAGCGAATTGGTGGTGGGCCGGCCGGGGCGGACATGCTGCGGCCTTCCGTAGCCGCAGCGTGGTA
Source organism: Planctomycetia bacterium (assembly GCA_046076685.1). GTDB lineage: Bacteria > Planctomycetota > Planctomycetia > Pirellulales > UBA1268 > CAMCQY01. The sequence continues at coordinate 2,411 of JBJTSM010000230.1, forward strand.
CGCTGCGGAATGCGGCGTGCCACCCGCCGTGCCACGTGTGCCGGTTGACTTCATGCTTGCTCGTGTCGCCATCGCTGCGGTGTGCCGTCGCTGGACTGCCGCCGACCCGGTGCGCGTCGAGCCGCTCGGTGCGACGGGGTTCAGTGGGTCGCGCGTGTTCTCCGTCGCACTCGCCGATCCGCCCGGGCGGTTCGTGCTCAAGCGTTTTCATGCCGCTGCGACGGTCGAGCACGCCCGGTTCGTGCATGGGCTCGTGCGACACCTGCGGGCCGAGGGAATCTTGCAGGTGCCCGAGGTGCTGGCCGCACTCGATGGCGACACCGTCGTCGCCGCCGACGGCGGCCTCTGGGAGCTGGCCCGGCTCATGCCCGGCGCGGCGGTGGCCTGCCCCACGGCCGCGCAGGCGGCGGCCGCCGCCGACATGCTCGCCCGCGTGCACCTCGCGGCCGCGCGGCTGCCAGGTCACCCGCCCCGCACGGCCATCTCACCGGGCGTCGAGCGCCGCATCGAACAGGCGCGGCGGCTGCTCGCCGAGCCCTGGGAGGCCCGCCGTGCCGACTGGATGCGGGCGGGCCGGCCGGCCGCGGCCCCGCGGCTCACCGCGGCTGTGGTCGAGCGGCTCGAACGGGCGATCGCCGGCGTGCAGGAGTGGGGCGGCGACACACTGCTCACGCGGTGCGCCGCTTTGCCGAGCCATGCCGTCATGATCCAGCCGGTGCTTCGCGACATCTGGTATGAGCACGTGCTCTGCGCGGATGCAGCCAGCGACAGCGTGACGGGGCTCATCGATCTGCATGCGGCGGGGATCGACACCCCCGCCACCGATCTTGCGCGGCTGATGGGCAGCTGGCAGCTGCCGGCCGATGGCGCGCGGCTGTCGCTCGTCGCGCGGTGGCCGGAGGCGGTCGCGGCGTATGAGCGGGTGCGGCCGCTGTCGCGCGAGGAGGTCGGGCTGATCCCCTTCCTGCATGCCACCGGCCTGCTCTTCGGCCTCGACAACTGGTTTCGCTGGACGCTCGACGAGCAACGCGAGTTTCCCGACGCCGACCGCGTGCTCGCCCGCATCGACAGCCTGCTCGAGGCCCTGCCCGCCGGCCTCGCGAATGCCCGGTCCGGGCAGCGGTTGTGACGTTTGACCGGTGGAAGTTGCAGCGGGTAAACTGGGAAAACCGACAACCACGGAAGGGTCTGGCTCCGCCTCGTCGCGGCGTCTGCATCCGTCGGCGCCAGATGGAACGCATGCATATTTCCCACCTCCAGCACGTCGCTTTTCCGGTCGCTGTGAAGCTGCGCAGGATTTTCCGTGCCGGCTTCCTGCTGGCCCTGTGGGCGTTTGTGCCGGGGCTGCAGCTGGTGAGGGCCAACGCGGGGGAAGCGGAAGCGGCCCCGTTCGATGCCCAGCTCGATGCCCAGCTGGACCCTTTGTCCTCGATTTCGGCGGCCCTCGGCAGCCCCGCCCAGGTGTCGGCCCGGATCGAGGCCGGCCCGCAGGCCGGCGTGCTCGTGGTGACGGCCACGCTCGAGGAAGGCTGGCACCTCTACTCGCTCGACCAGAAGCCCGGTGGGCCGCAGGCCACGAAGATCACGGTGGCCGCCGACTCGCCGCTGAAGCCGGCCGGTCCGTTCCGCCCCGATGCCCCGCCCCACAAACGGACGATCAAGGACGTGCCGGGCTGGAATGGCCTCGTGGTCGAGGAGCACGCCGGCACCGTGACCTGGCGGGCCCCGCTGGCCGCCAATCCTGATGGCACGTCTCCGCAGGTCCGCGGCAGCGTGAGCCTGCAGCTCTGCCGCGACAACGCCTGCACGCCGCCCGAAACGATTCCCTTTACGGCCGCCGCCGGGGAGGCGGCTCCCGCCGCAGCCGCGCCGGTCGCCGGCACCGCAGCGGGGCCGGCCCGCTCCGACGCGGCAGGCACCGATGGCGGCGTCTCGATCGGCGCTCCCATCACAGTCGCGGCCCAGAGCCCGGCGGCACCGCTCGCGGCCGTGGCTCCTTCCAGCGCGCCGCTCTCGTTGCCCGTGGCCCTCTTGATGGGCCTCGTCGGCGGCCTGATCCTGAACCTCATGCCCTGCGTGCTGCCCGTGCTCGGCCTCAAGCTGATGTCGTTCGCCCAGCAGTCGGGACGCGACCGCCGCGAGGTCTTCCAGATGAATCTCTGGTACTGCGCGGGCGTGTTCGCCGTGTTCTTCGCGTTGGCCACGGCCAGCGTCGCGGCCAACATCGGCCTGGGGCGGGCCAACCTCGCCTGGGGCGAGCAGTTCACCTCGGCGGGGTTCAACATCGCGATGATCGCCGTGGTGTTCGCCTTCGCCCTGTCGTTTCTCGGCATCTGGGAACTGCCGATTCCCGGGTTCATCGGTGAGAAGGCCGGGCACGTGCAGTCGCAGGAGGGGCCCGTCGGGTCGTTCCTCAAGGGGGCGCTGAGCACGGTGCTGGCGACGCCCTGCAGCGGGCCCTTCCTCGGGCCCGTGTTCGGCTTCACCCTGGCGCAGCCGACGGCCGTGACCTACGCCGTGTTCGGGGCGATCGCCGGGGGCATGTGCCTTCCCTACGTGCTCGTGGGGCTGGCGCCGGGCCTGGTGAAGGTGCTTCCCAAGCCGGGCGCCTGGATGGCCACCTTCAAGGAGGTGCTCGGCTTCGTGATGCTGGGCACAGTCGTCTACCTTTTCACGATCCTGCACCACGACTGGTTCGTGCCCACGCTCGCCCTGCTGGTCGGGATCTGGGCGGCGTGCTGGTGGGTGGGCAAGGGCCAGGAGACGACCGGCGTGGTCGGCTTCGGACGCTGGGTGCAGGCGGGCAGCGTGGCCGCCGTGGTGGGCTGGGCCGCCTTCACGCTGCTCGCACCGGGCGCGTCGCTGATCGAGTGGGAGCAGCCCTTCTCCCGTGGCCGGATCGCGGAGCTCCGCCGCAGCGGGGCGACGGTGATGGTCGACTTCTCGGCCGACTGGTGCCCGACCTGCAAGTTCAACCTCGCGTATGCGATCGAGACCGACCGGGTGAAGCGGCTCGTCGACCGCAACCGTGTCGTGCCGGTGCTCGCCGACTGGACCGACGGCTCCCCCGAGATCAAGCTCGCGCTGGAGGGCCTGCAGAGCCGCTCGATCCCGGTGCTCGCGATCTATCCCGCCGCCACGCCCGGCGGCGAGTGCCCCGAGCCGATCGTGCTCCGCGACCTGATCACGGAGCGTCAGGTGGTCGAGGCCCTTGAGCGGGCGGGCCCGTCGAAGCCCGGCGCGGGGCCGGTTCGTTCCGCATCGGCCGGCCGGGCTGCCGGCCACTGAGAGGGGTCGCGCGTGATGCTCGGGCCTTCGGGTGGCTCGGGGCTGCCCATGCCCGTCGCCGGACGTGAGCGTCGGGCATCCTGCCCTCCGCTCACTCGGAGGTGACTGCGCTCTCGCCCTCCGGGCTTCGCTGGTC
>JBJTSM010000231.1:0-12242 GCA_046076685.1 Planctomycetia bacterium
CCACGAAAGTGCACTGCGTGGAGCATCGGAAGCCGTACGATGCGTTCGAATACGACGACAATCTCGTCGAGCAGTTCGCTCCCCAACCCGTGTCTCTGATGGTCGAGCCACGCCACGGCGTCGCGGAGGTCTTCCTCCGCCAGCGGGTTGATGATCAGTTTCAGATTCGGACTCACGACGCTCCCTGTCGCAGGCGGGCCTCCACTTCATGCCAGGGTGAACCCGCGTGCGGCGTGGTGCGATATTCCTCGAGCCGTCGCTCCAAGTCTCGCTTCAGAGACTCGTCAAGGATCGCAGACTCCTCGGCGCAGGCGATGCCGCCCCAGATTTCCTCGATCAGCCGCATCCGTTCTGTCACGGGCCACGTTGCAACCTCGGCCGCGATCGTATTGACGTTCACGCGTGGAGCTCCTGTCGCAAGGGTCTGAACAGAGGTGCAGTATAGCGTTAGGTGTCGGGGGTAAAAAGGGGACATTCCGCTTTTCCAACTGCGCCCGTCGGGGACTTACGCAGTCTGAGGAAGAGCAGAATGCCCCCTTTTTATCAAAAAAATCCCGGGATACCGGCCGAATGGCCGGTGTCGCCCGACCGATCATGAGCGTATCGTTCACGAGTAATCTTGGACGTTTTTCCTGAAATTCAAAATAGTTCCATGTCTCTTTGGGGGACACCCATCATGCACCGATCGCTGTCTGTTCAACCTCGTCGTCATCCCGCGGCGATGACGCTCGTGGAGCTGCTTGTTGTCATCGCAATCATCGGCACGCTCGTGGGCTTGCTGCTGCCGGCCGTGCAGGGGGCCCGCGAGGCGGCACGGCAGTCGCAGTGCTCGAACAACCTCAAGCAGGTCGGCATCGCGTTTCACAACCACCACGACGCCCGCGGCTCCTTTCCGCCGTTGGATGTTACGAGCACGACGGTGGGGAGCATCCCGGCTTGGGCATGGGGCACGATGGTGCTTCCCTATATCGAACAGGCAGACCTCTATGCCCGCCTCAATCCGCAAACTACCTGGGGCCAGACAGGCGCGGACACGTTTGCGACGGCGACAGCCGACTCAACGCGGCTGGCCCTGATCAACTCGTCTATCGCAACCTATCGTTGTGCCTCCGATCCTGCCGGAGCGCGGAACGATTTGCTGGGCACGTCTGGAGCTGTCATCCAATACGGGCGATCGAATTACGTCATTTCCGTCCACGACGTAGGGTTCTCGGGGGACGTTTTTAATGTGGCGTCCAACGGCATCGCCTTCTGCAATTCCCGAGTCAAATTCAAGGACATCACCGACGGCACTGCATCGACGCTTGCGGTCGGAGAACGTTTGCATCGCCGCGTTGGGCAGCAAGCGGACTCGACAACTGACTTTCCGCCCTACGCCCCCATGAGTGCATATTGGGCGGGTGGCCCCGAAGGAGGCTTCGTCTTAACCGACAGCCGCCTAAGACGGCACCGAGGTTCGTTGCAGTATGGAGCAACTGCCATTTATCAGATCAATGACTTCAGCACCGTCTGGACCAGGAATGGGTACAGCAGCTATCACCCTGGCAACGCGATGTTCGTCTTCAGCGACGGTGCGGTAAAGTTTCTCGACCAGACGATCGATGCCACCACGTTCCAGCGGCTGGCAAATCGCAAGGACGGCCAGGTGATCGGTTCGTATTAGGACCACTCCAATCCCGTGAGACGATCCATGCAACGACGTTGCGCGATGATGATGCTTGTGCTTGCCCTTACGCTGGTCACGCTTGGGTGCGGCCGCCGCGACGGCCTCACGCGGTAGAAGATCTCCGGCTCGGTCACCTACGACGGCAAGCCGGTGGGGGGCATGATTCGTTTCGTGCCCGACAGCGACAAGGGCAACCGCGGCCCCGCGACGATGATTCCGGTGTCGGCGGGGCAGTATCGTTCCGTCGAGGGCTACGGCGTTTTGGGCGGGCCCTATAACGTCGAGATCTCCGGGTACGAACCGCTCACGCCCGAGCAGGAGAAGGCGGGCGTTTCCCCGAAGCCGCTCTTCGAGGGCTACAAGGTGAGCGTCGAGGTGGAGAAGAAGGACAGCGTCAGGGATTTCGATGTCCCCAAGAAGAAGTGACGTTGGCAAAAGGGGACATTCTGCTTTTCCTCAGACCGGGGAAGTGCCCGATGAGCGCAGTTGGAAAAGCAGAATGTCCCCTTTTTATCCGTCGGTGTATCAACGGCAGCGGCCGCTCTACGGGGAGTGATGGATCGCGGATTCCCCTCGCTGCCGCGAGGGGCTTTGAGGCGATAAGGTATCCAGCCCCACCAAAAGCCCCCGGCGGAAGCCGGGGGACGACGCGTGCCATCACCATCGGGGCAATTTTGACTCGAACAGCCGTCACGGGGTGAGGTAGCGGCAGAGGATGCGGCCGAGCACCGCCTTGCCGCGGCTGTTGGCGTGGATCCGGTCGCGGGCGAAGTGGTCGTAGGGCTTGTACGACGCCCGCATGTATTCGTCCCACACCCGCCGCATGTCAAAAAACTCCACCCGCTCCTCGCGGCACATCGCCGCGAGCGAATCTTCGAACCGCTCCATGAGGTCGAGCGCGACGGACGGCGACTTCGCCCTCACGAAGTCCGGTTCCAGCACCTCCCAGGGCGCGACCGCCCCGTTCGTCACGAGGATGTCGCAGTCGCTCTTCGCCCGGATCTGGCGGATCACGCTGCGGATCGAGTCGGTGTCGCAGCCGTGGCTGATGCCGGCGATGATCACGAGGTCGGGCCGGTAGGCGAGCACGTAGGGTTCCACGCGGTTGTCGTCCTTGTAATACCAGCAGCCCGTGCCGCCGCGGACGCTCGTCACCACCTCGATCGTCGCCTTGGGATACCGGGCGGCGAGCTGCGTTTCATAGAGGGAGTTCGACGTGTCGTTGCAGATGCTGTCGCCGAGCATCACGATCCGCATCCGCCCGCCGGCCGCGAGCTTGGCCAGCGACTTCTTCATGGCGGCGCCCCGACCGGCCGGCGGGTCGAACCGCACGATCGGGCAGGCACCGGCGAGCCCGGCCGACCAGGCGGCCGCCTCGGCCGCGTCGATCTTCTCGATCCGCACGTCCTTGATCTCGAGCGGCGGGGCCTGCGGATTGCGTAAGTCTCGCTGCAGACGGATCCTCGCCTGCTTGGCGTCGGCGTGGGCTCGGAAGCAGAGCACGTAGGGCCGCCAGGAGGGAGAGGGATCGATCAGGTCGTAGACGTCGGCCACGAGTTCCTTGCCGTCGGCGTCGAGAAACAGCGCGGAGCAGTGGCCGCCCGACGGGCCGCTTGCCAGGAGCCGCACCCGGTAGTAGGCAAACGGCTCCACCGGCACCGGCGGCGACAGGAGCGTGCCCTTCACGATCCGCACGCCGTGGTCGCCGCCCGCCTGGATCTGCTCGCCGACGAAGGCCTCGGGCTGCTTCGAGCCCTCCCAGCCCTCGCTGCCGGCCGGCAGGCGGAGATCGCTCCGCAGGAGCGGCGGAAACTCCGTGATCCGGATGTTGCGGTAGCGGATCGTGCCCACCATCTGGCCGTGGATCTGCAGGGCGATCACGCCCTCCCGCGGCACCGAGGCATCGGCCTCGACATAGTCGGCCGTCTGCACGCCGTTGATCGAAAGCCGCACCCGCGGCCCCTCGCAGCGGATCACGTATTCATTCCAACCATCCCGCGACTTCGCGAGCGCCGTCTTCACGGCCTCGGGGACGGCCTGCACGAGCACCTGGTTCCGCCGGCTCTCGTCGTAGAGCGAGCCGTCCCAGCCCGGCCCGATGTCGGCCTGGTAGCCGATCACCTCGTGGTGGTTCGGCACCCGTGCCGTGCGAAACTGCACGCCGGCATTGCACTTCTCGCCGCAGTCGAGCCGGTATTCGAGCGCGAGTTCGAAGTCGCCGAAGGTGCGGTTGGTAGCGAGAAACTCGTTACGCGCAGCGGGCTTGGTGGCGTCGCCCGCCACGATCGCACCATCTTCGATCCGCCACGTGGTCGCGGTGTCGCCGTTCCAGCCGGCGAAGGTCTTGCCGTCGAAGAGCGGTTCGGCGGCCGGCGCGGCCTGGGCGACCCGGGCGGCGGCGGCGATCGCGAGCGGTGCGAGCAGCGCGACGGCGAACCACGACGCGACACGGCAGGAGTTGGCGGGCAGGCTGGCTGAGGCGGCGTGATGCATGGGGCGGGCCTTCGGGACAGGGTGGCTCGGGCAATCTTGAAGATGAGGTTTCTACCCGATCATCGATCCGACGTCACCCCGCCGGGCCGCCCGTCGCGCAAGCGAGGGAATACGCGACCCATCCCCCTGGGGCCACCGCGGGCTTTCAAGCAGGGGGCAATCGCGGCTCCGGTTGACCACCCTGTCCGAATAGTGTACAAAAGAACATGCTTGAAACAGATATCGTGGCTGGCTGAGCAACACGCTCGTGACAGGGCCAAGCTAGAATGAGGAGCATCGCGATCGATGGTGGCAATGATGGACACGCTGGCGATTTACGAGCAGTTTCGTGCCGTTCTGGGTGAGGAGCGGGCCAAGGGCTTCGCGCAGACGCTCGGTACGATGATCGAGGAGGCGAAAAACGCCGCCACGAAGGAAGACATCCGACTTCTGCGTGAGGCGCAGGCCCGCACCGAGGCTCGGCTCGAGCGGCTCGAGGCCACGGTGGAAAGGCTTGCCACGATCGTGGAGAAGCTGGTCATTCGCTCCGATCGTCATGAGGGCATGCTGTTGGAACTCACGTTCCGCGATCGGCTCCCTTCGTGCCGGTGGACACCGTGGTTGTGACGAGCCCCGACGCGAAGCCGCCCTTCGCCGTCCGCTACGCATGGGCCGGCTGGCCCGAGGCGACGCTCGCCACCAAGGAGGGCCTCCCGGCCACGCCGTTTCGATTTCCGCCCCCCGAATGACGCCGGGGGCGGCGTGTGGCGCGGCTCTGGGAGTGTGGACGCGTTTTTTTGGGCGGGCGTAACGAATCCGGGGGACGCGCCATTAGCCCTCCGTGCTCCGGAACCGCCCACAAAAACCGCAAAAACCCATGCACTCCCGCGTTGCCGCCGTGGACCGAGGCCTGCGTGTCATTCTGGCCAGGATCCTGCCGCTGCCCCTGTCCCCGGTCCTTGCCCTCGCTTTGGTCCCGGCTTTGGCCCCGGTCTGCCATGCCGGCGGCGGACTCATGTACGACGAATCGCTGATTCCGCGGTTCACGATCCCGAAGGCCACCACGCCCCCCACGGTCAACGGCCGGATCGAGCCGGGCGAGTGGAAGGAGTCGGTACAGCTGATGGGCGTCGTCGACACGAGCAGCCTCAACTACAAGGACCGGCCGGTGTCGTTTCGGGTGTGCTGGGACGACACCCATCTCTACATCGCCCACCGCGTGGACGTGCTCACCGGCAAGACGCCCCACCTGCTGCGGGCCAAACGCGACACGTTCGACACCGGCGTGGTGTTCGACGACACCGTCGAGGTCGGCCTCTTCATGCACGACCGCAACCGCAAGGAGGGGGAGGAGACGAGCTATCTGAAGTTCGTCGTCAACTCGCTCGGGGCGGGCGAATACATGAAAAACTACCCGACGATCGGCCAGGTGATGTTCAACTGGACGCCCACCTTCGAGATCGCCAGCCAGATCGTCACCGACTCCGCCGGCAAGCATTGGTGGGAGCAGGAGATCGCGATGGATCTCGACGACCTCCAGATGAAGGTGCCCCACAAGGCCGGCGACAAGATCGACATCGGGCTCTTCTCGGTCGTGCACAATCCGGCCGGCTGGTATTGGCTCGATTTCCCGTCGGCCTCGGGCCACCTGGAGCACTTCGGCTTCCCGCGGGCCGTGCTCACCGACGCCGAGCCCTACGTGCAGGTGGAGGAGATCAGCGGCCTGCACGACGAGAAGCTCGGCTTCAAGAGCGTGATCCACAATCCCTCCAATGCGGCCGTCAAAGTCGATGCGTCGCTGTTCGTGCAGCACGGCCCCAAGTGCAAGACCACGCATGGCGAACTCGACTCTCCCGAAGAGGCCTTCAAGGAGGCCCGCGTGCTCGAGATTCCGGCCAAGGGTTCGGTCCGGTTCGACGTGGCCAAGGATTTGCCGGGGCTCAAGTCGGCCGACAAGGGGAAGGGCTTCCTCCGCGTGGCGCTCGAACGGCAGGGGGGCACGCCGGTCTACTCGTTCGCCTGCAACTTCTCCGGCAAAGACAGGAAATACGCCACCCCCATCGAGCACTCGCCCGTGCTCGGCACGAAGCTCGCCTTCACGCAGACCAAGGGCCTGCTCGCCCTCGGCGTCGACACGATCGACGCCCCGATTCCCCCCGCCGCCAAGCCGACCGCCGCGACCTACAAGGTGACGAGCGGCGAGAAGCAGATCGCCGCCGGCTCGCTCAAGTATTTTGTCAACGGCTGGTACGACGACCTCCTCGAACTCGGCGACCTGCCGCCGGGCAAGTATGTGGTGGATTTCGCGCTCGTGGATGCCTCCGGCAAGGAGCTGGCCACCGCCAAGAGTGGCTTCGAAAAGAAAGACGCCGCACAGGCGTTCGCCGCCTGGTGGAACAACTCGATCGGCAATACCGAGAAGGTGCTCGCCCCCTTCGAGCCGCTCGAGATACAGCCAGGCCAGGGCGCCGCCCCGGCCATCGCCTGCACGCGGCGGGTGTATCAGCTTGGCTCGCTCGGCCTGCCGAAGCAGATCGAGGCGAATGGCGGGCCGGTGCTCGTCGCGCCCGCGCGGATCGTGGTGACGATCGACGGCAAGGAGCATGCACTGCCCGCCGACGGCGGCGTGAAGGTCACCACGCAGAAGGACTGGCGGATCGATTTCGAGGCGGCGCCGGTGACGGTGGCCGGCGTGACCTTCTCCGCCACCGGGTGGATGGAGCAGGACGGCCTCGTGGAGTTGGCCCTCACCTACGCCCCCGAGCGGGCGGGGGCCCGCGTGGCCATCGAGGGCCTGCGGGTCGAGTGGCCCGTGGTGGAAGATCCGGCGGGCGACTTCATGGCCTGCATGGGCCAGGGGGGCAACTATTCCGCCCGCACGATCGGCGCGGTGCCCAAGAAAGATGGCTCCACGAAGGAAGGCATGGTCTGGAACAGCCGCGACGACATCGGCATCACCGGCTCGGGCCGCCGCGTCGGCAACTTCCTCGGCAATCTCTGGGTGGGCAGCGATCACCGCGGCCTCTTCTGGTGCGCCGATTCTGACCGCGGCTGGGAGCCGCATGCCGACGTGCCGGCCTTGGTCGTCAAGCGGGAGCGGCCTGCGGGCGGCGCGGGCGAGGCCGTGGTGATGGTCAACAACCTCGTCGGCACGGCGGCGGGCAAGCAGCCGCTCGCGCTCGACGGCCCGCGGACGGTGAGATTCGGTTACAACGCCTCCCCCTTCCGCAGGCTCCAGCCGGGCTTCCGCATCAACCAGCTCTCGGCGGCCGGCTCGTTCTCCGGTGGCAAATACAAGCGCAACTGGGACACGAACCAGGAGTTCTTCACCGTGCTCTCGCCGCCGTTCCCCGATCCGAAGCGGTGGCCCGAGTACTACGCCCACTGCAAGGAGACCGTCCACAAGTTCATGGTCGAGGGCTGGGGCGCCGACGGCGGCTACACCCAGTTCCACCCCGCCCCCGGCACGTCGGCCTACTACGCGAACCGGCGGTACGGCCTCTACACGACGAACCAGATCGCGCTCCGCGGGTATGGCTACAAGTCGATCGAAAACCCGAATCCCTACGCCACGTTCGGCGGTGAATGGCTCGACGCCAAGGGGGACGAGACGCTCGCCAAGAGCTACCGCGACTACATGATCTGGCTGATGGACAGGCAGGTGAAGGAGGGGGGCTGTCAGCATTTCTACTTCGACATCTCCTTCGGCGAGCGGCTGCACCGCGACCTCGCCGCCGGCTTCGGCTATCGTCTGCCCGACGGCCGTGTCCAGCCTGAAGCGAGCGACACGAACCTCCGCGAGTGGTACAAGCGGGTGTGGGCGATGATGGAGGAAAACGGCCTCTCGCCGGGGGGCGTGTCGGGGCATGCCACGCACGGCTTCTCGCTGAAGATGCTCCCCTTCACGAGCGCCATCCTCGACAGCGAATACCCGATGGCCGATCCGATCGACGTCTACCCGAGCGACGCGATGATCGCGCTCTCCTGCCCGCATTCCTTCGGGACCAACGTGCAGCACCTCGGCAACTTCATGAACCCCACCTGGCCGATGATGCACGACGCGGCCGGCGGCGACTACCGCGGCGCGCTCCTGAGCTATCCGGAGTTCAAGCAGTGGGGCATGGGCCGCGGCGACGTCGAGTTCATCCCCTACTGGCGCAACAAGGCGGTGGTGAAGCAGATCGGCCCCGGGCTCCTCGCGAGCCTCTGGAAGCGGCCGGGCGATGCAGGCTCGGCGGTCGTGGCGATCCTGAACTACGGCCCCGATCCGCAGGGCCAGGGCCGCACGCGGCCATCGCAGCTATCGCTCGACCTCGCGGCGCTGGGCATTCCGGCCGACGCGATCCAGGCGGGGGGCGACCGGGTGCGGATCCGCCAGCTCTTCAACTGCACCGCGCAAAACCACTACCTCCGCACGCTCAAGTGGATGGAGGAGCTCAAGGGCAAGCCGCTGCCCCCGATCCAGCCTACGCTCGACCCGGCCACCGGCGCCGTCGGCGGCTTCGACGTCAACTACCACGACGTGAAGCTGCTCGCGATCGACTGGGAGGCGAAGCCGGTGAACGAGGCGGCCGTGAAGGACCTCGCGAAGGACGACGCCGCCACGCGGAAGCGGCTGCTCGACTGGGGTGTCAATGCGGTCGCAGCGGCACCCGCGCAGTTGATCGCAAGCGACAACCCGGCGATCAAGGTGGAGGCCTGGAAGCGGGCCGGCGACACGGGGGGCCGCGGCTCGGCCCTGCTCGTGCGGGTGACCAACACGGAGCAGCCGGCCGACGCCAAGGACAAATCGGCCGCGGCGGGCACGCTGAAGCTGGATCTTGCCGGCCTCGATGTCAACGTGCGGAAGGTCTGGCAGGAATACACCGCCGCCGTGCCGCTCGACGGCCGGGCCGGCATCGTCATGGTGGAGCGGGCCGACCAGCCGCGGGGTAATGCCGAGGTGGCGTTCAACGCCTACGACGGCGAGGCCTACTACAATCTGCCGAAGGGGCAGAGCCGCGTGTTCGCCATCGAGCGATATTGAACGAACCGTCCCAGGGCCCATTCAGAGATCGATCCATGCCACCGCCGAACACCAGCCACCCCGACGCCATGCCGGCCGCCGTCGCCGATCGCATGGAGGCGTTCGCCCGGGAGCTCACCCGCCATCAGCCCCGGCTTCGCGGGCTCATCCAGTGCCTGCTCTTCAACCGGCAGGACGTGGAGGATGTCTGGCAGGATACGAACGTGGTGCTTCTGAGAAAGGCCGCCGATTTCCGGCCCGGCACCGATTTCTGGGCATGGTCGAGCCAGGTGGCCCGCTACCAGGTGCTCACCCACTGCAAGAAGATCAAGCGTGACCGGCTCGTCTTCTCCGACGAACTGCTCGCCATGCTGGCCGACGACCTCGGCAGCCGCGCGGTTGAAATCGACGACCGCCGCCTGGCGCTCGACGCCTGTCTCACGAAGCTCCCGGCCCCGCAGCGGCAGCTGCTCGAACTGCGGTATGGCCCGAAGAGCTCGATCGAGGAGATCGCGGTGTCGCTCGAACGGTCGGCGGGATCGATCCGCCAGGCGCTCTTCCGGATCCGCGAGGCGCTTCTCGCCTGCATCGAACGGCGGCTCACGATGGAGGCCGGATCATGACGAGGCCCGATTCGCCCCCCGGCGGCTTCCGCCCCGACGCCGAACTCACCCGGCTCGTGGCCGACTGCATCGACGGACAGCCCGACGCCGCCGATGTCGCGCGGCTGGAGCAGCGGCTCGTGGCGGATCCCGCGGCCCGGCGGTATTACCTCGATGCGATGCTGCTCAACGCAGCGCTCGGCGAGCAGTTTTCGGCCGCCGGGCTCACCGGCATGGTCGATCTTCTGGCCCCCGAGGCCGTCGCCCGGCGGCACAGGTGGAATGTCCCCGTGCTGCCCCGCCAGCTCTCCCGTTGGGCAGCCGCGCTCCTCGTGGCCATCGTCATCGGCGGCGTGGGCGGCGGACTGGCCGCCTGGCAGGGCGTGCGGGCCGGGGTCGGCGGGTCATCGGCCGCGGCATTCGCGGAAATCAGCCGCGTGCGGCTGGCCGTGCAGCCGAAGCAGCGGGCGGGGGCCGTGATCGAGAAGGGGCGTGCGCTCGGCCGGGGCCGGCTGGCGATCGAGTCGGGCGCCTGCGAGATCACGATCCGCAACGGCGTGGTGCTCGTGATCGAAGGGCCGGCCGAGATCGAACTGGCCGGCGAACAGCTCGCGTTTCTGCACCAGGGGGTGGCGGTGGTCCGTGGACCCGTCGGCAGCGAGGGCTTCGACCTCGAAACGCCGACCGCCCGGATCGTCAATCGCGGCGGAGAGTTTGCCGCGAAGGTCGATCCCTCGCTCACCACCGACGTGCAGGTCTACTCAGGCGAGGTGCTGGCGGCGGGCGTCGCCAAGACGGGCCGCGGGCAGTTTCCGCTGCGGCTGGTCGGAGGCGAGGCGGTGCGGTTTTCGTCGCAGTCCGACGCCTCGCCCGAGCCGATCGGGTTTTCGGAGACGCGGTTCACGCGGCGGGTGCCCGACGACAAGGGTATCTCGCTCGGCGAGTATGCGACCAAGGACTACAACACGAAGACCGGCCAGCCACGGCTCGGCGGCATCCTCGTCACGCGGGCCGCAGCCCCGGTGGTGGTGGATGGCAGGCTCGACGAGTGGAACGACGAGGGGATGTTTCGCGCCGTCCTGCCGGGGAGCCCGGGCGAGCGGGAATGGGTGGAAGGCCGGATGATGTTCGATGACGAGCGGCTCTACATCGCCGCCCGCGTGGGCGACCCGCTGCCGATGCGCAACAGCATCGATCCCGAACTCGACGCCGGCGTCGTGTGGCGGGGAGGTGGCCTGCAGATCTTCTTCTCGGGCGACCGGGCCACGGGCTGGCCGGCCGACGCCAACAGCCCCGGCTATTACGAGGGCCGCAAGGCCGAGGCGCCGTTCGCCGAGCGGCTCAAGGCCGAGAATCCGCGGCTGATGACGCTGATCATGACGCACCACGCGCAGAGCGGGTCGGATCGGCTCTTCATCGGCCGCACCGTGGCCGACTACGCGCCGCAGCCGGTCGGCGCGGGCGGCTACGAGGGCCGGTTCCTCGCCAGCGCGGATGGCCGGGGCTACACGCTCGAATATGCCATCCCGTGGACGACGCTCGGCCTCGATGACGATCCGCCCCGATCCGGCGACTCCCTCGCCACCGCCTGGGAGCTGCACTACAGCGACGAAACCGGAAAGCTCTGGCGGAGCCAGATCATCGAGATCCGGAACCAGACCGAGCCCCGCGGCATCTTTCTCTACGAGCGGGCCGCCACCTGGGGCCGCGCCGATTTCCGGTGACGTTCTTCATGATTTCGCGTCGTACTCGTTCGTTCTCCCTGCTCCGAAAGCGCCCGGCGGAAGCCGGGGGATGCCGCATGGCGATCACCAGCCGCTTGCTGAATCAACTGCTCCTGTGGCCGTGGATCGCTGCGGTCATCGCGACGTGTGCCGTCGCGCAGGACTTCGAATTCACCCCGATGAAGCCCGTGCCGCCGCACGGGCAACCGTGGGTGGAGACCGCCGAGCCCGATGTCCGCACGGCCGCGCTCTGGAAATTCGTCTCCGATGCCGACCGGTCGAAGGCGGCCGACAAGCTGCTCGAAGAGGGCGGGCTCGACGACCTCGGCGACGATGTTGATACCGATGCCGATCCGCTCGCCGCCGGCCCGGCCGGCAAGGGAGCCGGCGGGAAGCCGCCGAAGCTCGTGGGGAAGGCGGCGATCAAGGACGCCGCGGGCCGGTTTGGCGGCGGCCTCGTCGTGGACGGGGCCAGCTACGCCGAGGGCTCCGCCGATTTCCCCGGCATGGTCGCCCGCGAGGGTGGCTTCACGATCGACCTCTGGTTTCGCGTTGCGGGCAGCGCCGGCAAGGCAGCCACCGCGGCCGCCGGCCCGCAGACGCTCCTGACGCTGTCGAGCCTGCGGGACGAGCCGCTGCTCGCGATCCGCCTCGACGATCCGCAGAAGATCGTGCTCGCGTTTGACGGCAAAGATCGCCTCACGGCCGCCTGCCCCGCCACGGCCGATGGCTGGCATCACGTGGCCCTCGTCGTGGACGCGCCGCGGGGCGCG
>JBJTSM010000232.1:0-5333 GCA_046076685.1 Planctomycetia bacterium
AACGGTGAACTGGTGCGTGGGGGGCGTGGCCGACGCGGGCGACGGCTGGCCGGCGGCATCGGCGGGCGTTGCCGCGTCGGCCGTCACTTCGAGCACGCGCTCGACGAGCGCCGGCGTCTTCTGCTCAAGCGACCAGCGAAACATGAGCGGCCCGATCTTTTCCGGGCCGAGGACGATCCCCCTGCCCTGCTCCGCCTGCGTGTGAAACCGCACCGGCTGCCACTGGCCGCCGGGCAGTTTGACCGCGACCCCGGCCGGGGCCTCGGCCGCGGAGCGGGCCACCAGCGTGTCGCCGGAGCGGTATTCGATGCCGATCGATCCGTTCGCCGCGTCGGCCTCGCGAACGACGACCGGCCGGATCTCGACCACATCAGCGGTGGCCGCGGCGACGGCTGAAGGCCGCAGGACATGACAGACCGCGAGCGACAGGAGCGGGAGCATGTGGGTGTGTTTCATGCTTCCGATCCTGCCCGGCCCCGACGAGCCAAGGAATGGCAAATCCTGCTGCCGGCATGGCATTTTCTGCCGCAGACTGCCGGCCTGCATCTACAAGCAGCGGGAAAGGGAGGTGCGGAAAAGGGGACGCAGCGGCCGCAGTTCAATTTCCGACGCGTGTGGCCGCATGGAAATGGATCGCGTCACCCCCCCGGCTTCCGCCGGGGGCTTTTGGTGGAGCGACCATCCCCATCCCCCGAAGCCCCTCGCGGTAGCGAGGGGATGACGCGGCGTTCACACCAATCGATCCACGACGACATCGTCCGCCCGCGGCTGGTGGCTCGCGTCAGGGCAGCGGGTTTTGCCCAACTTGAAATGTTCTTATATCGCCGATAGATTTCTTGGAACATGAAAACTTTCTTTCATACAAGAACCTTTTACAACGCCCGCATCGCCCCGTGGATCGGCAAACCGGTCATCAAGGTGCTCACCGGCATGCGGCGGGTCGGAAAAAGCTGCGTGCTGCGGCAGGTCGCGGCACTGTTGCGGGCCCAGGGCCTTCCCGAAAAACGCCTGCTCTTCCTCGACAAGGAAGACCTCGCCTTCGACGCCATTGGCAACCACCGCCACCTCGCGGCATGGATCAAGAAGCACGCCCCGTCTGGTCGCTCCGCCCTGCTCGTGGACGAGGTGCAGGAGATCGAGGGCTGGGAACGCGTGGTCAATTCGTGCCTGAAGGAAGGCCGCTTCGATATCTTCGTGACGGGCTCCAACGCCCGGATGCTGTCGTCGGATCTCGCCACGCTGCTCTCCGGTCGGTACGTCGAGATTCCGATCTTTCCGCTGAGCCTGCCCGAGTTTCTACAATTCCAGGGTGAGCCGGTGACCGTCGCGCGGGAGGTTTTCGCAAAGTATCTCCGGTACGGCGGTCTTCCCGCGATCCATCAACTCGGCGACGACGAGCACAACCGCTACCAATACCTGTCGTCGGTGTTCGACACGATCGTGCTCAAAGACATCATCACCCGCCACGAAGTGCGGAATGTGCCGCTCTTCCAGAACATCTGCCGCTTCGCCTTCGACAATACCGGGCAGCTCTTCTCGGCGAAACGCGTCGCCGACTATCTGAAGAGCCAGCGGCTGACGGTGACGGTGGATACCGTGCAGCGATACGTCGGGTATTTGTGCGACGCCTTCGTCTTTCAGCGGGTTCGTCGATACGACCTCCGCGGCAGACGCCACCTGGAGATCAACGAAAAGTATTACCCGGGCGACATCGGGCTCCGCCACGCCGTGCTCGGATACCGCGAGGATGCGATCGGCGGACTCCTGGAGTCACTGGTCCACCAGGAACTGCTGCGGCGGGGCTATGCCGTTTCCGTGGGGAAGCTCGGAAGTCGGGAGATCGACTTCGTGGCCGAGCGCGGCCGGGAACGGCTCTACGTGCAGGTCGCCTACCTGATGCCGACGCGCGAGACCCGCCAACGCGAGTTTCAGCCCCTCGAAGACGTGCCCGACAATCACCCGAAGGTCGTCCTCAGCCTCGACCCCGTGCCGGTGGAGCACCCGGGCGGCATCGACCACATGCATATCGTCGACTTCCTGATGGGCCCCTGACGCGCGAAAAGGGGCACGCGAACAGGGGACGAAGCCGCCCCTCGCGGCAGCGAGGGGATGACGCCTGG
The DNA here is from genome assembly GCA_046076685.1 of Planctomycetia bacterium. Lineage (GTDB taxonomy): Bacteria > Planctomycetota > Planctomycetia > Pirellulales > UBA1268 > CAMCQY01. The sequence goes on from JBJTSM010000232.1 coordinate 2,121, forward strand.
CACTGGAACGGCCATAAAAAGCAGGCGGCTGGAACGCTGGTCGCCTTTGTGTTGACACCAAAACACTCATGAGTAAATTCACATGCACGTGAAATCACTCGCGCTCGCGACGTGTTCCGAAGGCCATTTGCGACTGGTGAACCGTGAGTCTCGCCCGTTCGATCATGTCCGCCGTCGGCGATGATCTCCGCGACAAAATGGTGTTCGTTGGCGGGCCGCGGCAGGTCGGCAAGACCACGCTGAGCCTCTCGTTGCTGGGGCCACAGGCGACCGCGGCGTCGCCCGCGTATCTCACTTGGGATTCGCTTGCCGATCGCGAGGCCATCCTGACTGGGCGGCTTCCGGATGGCGGCTTATGGCAAGGCGGCAAGTCGCTCGTGATCCTGGACGAGTTGCACAAATTCGCCGGCTGGCGAACGCTCGTGAAGGGCTGGTTTGACAAGCACCGAACCACGACCGCGTTTCTCGTGACCGGCTCCGCCCGACTCGACTATTACCGAAAGGGGGGCGACTCGCTGGTCGGTCGTTTTCACTACCACAGGCTCCACCCGCTCTCGCTGCGTGAAGCAGGTGCCGACGTTACCGACCTGTTGCGATTCGGTGGCTTTCCGGAACCGTTCGTGAAAGGCCAGGAGCGATTTCACCGTCGGTGGCTGCGGGAGGTATCGGCTCGGATTCTGCACGACGACCTACGTGATCTCGAGCGGGTGCGGGAAGTCACGCAACTCGAACTGCTGCTCCATCACCTGCCCGCGTGCGTCGGCTCGCCATTATCGGCGAACTCGCTCGGCAGGCTCCTCCAGGTGTCACATGCCAGCATCGAGCGGTGGCTTGCGATGTTTGAGCGGCTCTACCTCGTCTACCGTATCGAGCCCTTTGGCGCGCGGCGCATTCGCGCGGTGCGAAAGGAGCGAAAGCTGTATTTCTGGGACTGGTCGCGGGTGCCTGAGCCGGGCCCACGGTTCGAAAACCTCGTCGCCAGCCACCTTCTCAAGTATTGCCATGCCGTGGAGGATGGAGAAGGCCACGCGATGGAGTTGCGGTTCATTCGTGACACCGACAAGCGCGAGGTCGACTTCGTCGTGCTCCGAGACGGCCGCCCGGAGTTCGCGGTGGAGTGCAAGACGGGCGATCGCGAACCAGCCCCTGCATGTCGTTACTTCCGGGAACGGACGGACATCCCGGCCTTTTACCAGGTGCACTGCGGCTCTCGCGACTACGGCGACGCGCGATCGGGCACCCGCGTGCTGCCCTTCGCCCGCTTCTGCAGCGAACTTGGTCTGCCGTGAAAAGACACGACACCGACGCGAAAAAGGGGACATTCTGCTTTTTCATCTCTGCGCCCGGTGCGACTGGACGGGGGATCAAAAAGCAGAATGTCCTTTTTCGCTGCCCGATACCCCGAAGCCCCTCGCGGCAGCGAGGGGATGACGCCGTCCATCGCCATCCGGGCATTGATGGCAAACGCCGATCGGGATGGCGGCCCCTCCACAGCCGGCGGAGCCGGCCCGGAGCCGCGGATTGGTAATCTGCGGAATGCGGTTCGCCACGGTGTGCAGACCGCCAGTCTGCACCTACGGGGGAGCGGCGAAGACGCCGCTCGCGGTCAGCGACGAGGCGTGGCCGCCGCAGCATCCCCGGGTTTCCACCCGGGGCTCCACGGCACCCACAAAACGCCACGCCGACAACCGTCCCCACGAAACGCCCCATTGGTAACGTCCGGAAAGCACCCGGTGCTCATTGGGGGATCAGCGTCTCGATTTGGTGGCCGGCGACGTTTCCGCCTTCGATGAAAGGTCGAAATTGGCGATCGTGCGTTGCTGCTCGACAGCCTCGACCCGCAATTCCGACTTCGACGGATTCGTATAGCGGGCCGGGATGATCTCTTCAAAAATCTCGACCGGCTGCTCGTCGCGCATCACGACTTTCTTTTCGCCCGTCGATCGCTGCGCCATGATCGCCACGCGGAACGGCACCGGCGACACCCGCACGCTGTAGCGGCCCGAGCCGTCGGCCTGCACCGCCGCGGCCGGCACATCGCCCCGCTCTGGGATGAATTCCAGAATCGCATTGGCGACCGGCTTTCCATCGAGCGTCACGACGCCGGCCACGGTGGTCGCCGGCGGGCCGCAACCAGCCATCGCCGCCACTCCGACGCCCAACGCTACGAAGGCTGATGCCCAGCGAAACTCGCACCGATGCATCGCGATTTCTTTCACGTGAAGCATCATGGCTGTCAGAACGGACTTTCCACCTGCTCACCGCCGTTCGACGTGGATAGGTTCTGCCAGGTCTGCAGGCTGATTCCATCGGTCACGAACCCCACCGAACCGTCGAGCATGGATACCTGCACACCGCCGCGATGCCGACTGCGGGCGGCCACTCGGGCGCTCGATCGGTCCGCAGCGGCACTGGCTGCCGTGCAGAGCAAATCGGATGAGCTATTGCAATGAAAGCACCGATCGCTGCCGGTGTTTGGCGTCGAGTACGTCATGAAGGCCGCGTGTGCGACCGGGGAGGCCTGTCCAATCGCGCCTCGCGAATCGGTCGGGCTGTCGCTCGCGGGGAATCGGATCTCTGACATCAGCAGCGTCTTCGAGAGGCCGTCGGTCACGTCCTTCGACGATTTTCTGGCAGGGATCATGGTATACCAGTCAACAGTGCTGACGCCCGCGGCGGGAACTGTGGTGGTGAGGAGGCCGAAGGGGCCGGCGGGGTTGACGGCGGTGGATGTCCCCGAGTTCACGGCATAGTTTGTTTTTCTGCCCCAGTCATGGATGGCGTTTGGCCGGTCGCTCGGGCAGTAGTAGAGCGGAACCGCCGTGCTAATGAGGTCAAGATTCCCCGGACCGCCTGCGACCAGGGGATCGGTATTCACAAAGCTCGAAGTCCGGGGATTGAACCTGGCAGCCAAATCCTGCATTTCCACGTACGGCCACAAGAGGATGACCCACGATTTGGTGGCAGTGTTGTCCAGACCACCGGCATAGGTCACTTCGGCCTCTCGACCGGGTGGATTGACTCTGTTGCTCACCCACGGGAAGAACTGCTGCGCATCGTGATAGACATGCATGCCGAGTGACCACTGCTTGAGATTGTTGGTACACGTGGTGCGCCGTGCCGACTCCCGGGCCGCCTGGACCGCCGGCAGGAGCAATCCGACGAGAACTCCGATGATGGCGATCACCACGAGCAGCTCGACGAGCGTGACCC
>JBJTSM010000233.1:0-3124 GCA_046076685.1 Planctomycetia bacterium
GCGGCCGCCTCGGAGAGCGACTCGATCCGGTGCAACGGCAGCGGCCCCACGTGCCGGGAGACCGCGCCGGCCAGTTCGGCGGTGATGGTCGGCGCCCGACTCGCGACGCCCACAAGACCGCCGAGATCGAGCCTGCCGGGATGGGCGGCGAGCACCGCGGCGGCCGCTGGCGACACCTCGGTGGCGCCGGAGAAGTCGGTCCGGCCGTCGGCCAGCAGCTTGGCCACGAGCGACGGGCTGTCCAGAGCCGACAGGCCACGGAGGTCGAGGGGCCGCGGGCTGGCGGCCAGTTCCTCGGCCACGTCCGCGGAAACCGCGCCGAGCCGTGAAAAGTCGGTGCGGCCATCGGCCAGCAGCCGCGCCGCCAACGGCCGGTTTGTGAGGGCAACCAGGTTCGGCAGCGGCAGCGGGCCGGCGTGTAGCACGAGCACGCCGGACAATGGATCGGAGATGGTCGAGCGGGCCGCCGCCTCCCGCGCCAGCCCGCCCACACGCAGCGGCCCGGGATGCGATGCCAGAGCCGCGAGCACCGCATCGCCCGCAGCCACGAGGCCGTCGAGGGCGAGCGGTCCCCGATGGGCCGCAAACCTCTTGGCGGCAGCCGGCGACAGCCGTGTCACCCGGTCGAAGTCGGTGCGGCCGTCCCGGAGGAGCTTGTCGACGAGCGCGGGCGATTCGAGCGAGGCGAGGCCGTCGAGTTCGAGCGGGCCGCGATGGGCGGCCAGCGCGACCGCCACGGCCTCGGGCAGTTCGCTCAAGCCGGCGAGTTCGAGCGGCCCGGCATGAGCCGCCAACGCAGTGGCCGCCGCCGGTGTGAGCGACGCGAGACCATCCAGAACGAGCGGCCCCGCGTGGGAGGCGAGTGCGGTGGCCACGTCCGCGTCGAGGTCGCGGAGCTCCGGCAACGCGAGGCTCCCCGCCTGCCGGGCCAGCAGCTTCGCGGTCGTGGCCGACAGGCGGCCACCGTGGCTCGCTCGGGTCACGAAGGCGGAAAGATCGAGCGGCCGGGCGGAGGCCGCGAGCAGCGGCACGACGCCGTCGCCGATATCGGCCAGCTTCGAAAAGTCGGTCACGCCGTCGGCCAGTAGTTTGGCCGCGAGCGCGGGGGCATGCAGCGACTCGAGTGCCGGCAGGGAGACCGGGCCCGCGTGCCCCGCAAGCGCGTCTGCCGCCGCCGGAGAGAGACGCTTCACGGCAGGGAGCGCAAGGGAAGCCCGGTGCGGCGTGAGCGACTGGGCGATGTCAGCCGGCAATTCCTCGAAGGCCGCGAGGTCGAGCGGCCCGGGATGCCGTGCCATGAGGGCCGCCAGCGACGGGGAGAGCGTCGCCGCGGCGCGGCTGCGCACGGCCAGCCCGGCGACGGAGAGCGGCCCGGGGTGTCGGGCGAGGTCGGCGGCCGCGGCGTCGGAAATCGCGGCGAGTCCGTCGAGGTGCAGGCCGCCGCGATGCCTGGCGAGTGCATGCGCGGCCTCGTCGCCGAGCGACGCGAGGCCGCCGAGTTCGATCGTGCCGGGAAAGCGGGCGATCTCCGCGGCCCGCGCCGTCGACAGGGTGCGGACGGCGGAGAGATCGAGCCGCCGCGGCGGAGCCGGGCGACGCATGACGAGCAGGCCGACGATCGCCCCGATCAGCACGAGACCGGCGACGACCGCCGTGCGGCGCACCGCCGGATTTCCCGCGAGGCTGTCGATGGTTGTGCTCGTCACGTGCCGCCACTCCTCGCGATGATTGAAAACCGGTTCACGCGCAGCATCCCAAAAGCCCCTCCCGGACGCGAGGGGTTCGACGTGACGCCACGCTTCCAGGCCCGATAAACGCCCCTGTTTCGCCTGCCCTCAAAAGGCCACTTCGAGGTCCACGAAGGCGGCGAACAGGTTCGGTGACGAGCCGTTGATGTTGCCATACAGCGCGTCGAACCCGTCGCCCGGCAGCAGGCCCGAGACGCCGCCGCGGAAGATGCAGTTGTTGTTGAGCAGCGGCCGGTGCTCCACGCCGAGGCTCAGGTCGGTGCCGATGCTCCTGGAGATGTTGTCCTGGAACACCAGCGCCTCGAGCGTCTGGGTCGTGTCGAAGAACAGCAGGTTGCAGTTGGTGATCAGCCGCGTCCGCGGCGTCAGCTCGAAATCGACGCCGGCGTTGTAGAGTTGCAGTCCCGGATTCACGAAATTCGCCTGTGACTGAAACTTATTGCTCGCCCGCAGGTCGGGGTAGATCGAAAGCAGGTTCTTGAGGTTCGTGCCGAGCAGTTTGATCTGCTGCCGGACCCAGAAGCTGAACTCACCGCCGGCGAACTGCGTGTTGTCGATGATGGCGTCGAAGCCGCCCCCCTTGTTGTCGTGCACGTTGTTGTCGCCCGACGCGTAGAAGACGGACGTGCGGAAGCGGATCCAGTCGGGGGAGTAGGAGAGTTCGAGGGCCGCCATGGTCGCGCCGATGTCGACCGGCTGCAGGGCGAGTTGGTTGAGCGAGTCGCGACCGAAGGCGTAGTAGAAGGCGCTCGTGACGTTGATCTCGTTGATGTGTCCGTCGGTGGCCATGCCGAGATAGGCGGCGTTCACCTGGTGTGGTGTGGCGATGCCGACGGGATCGGGCCGCACGAGAAAGCCGTTCCTGTCGTACTCGGTCGTGGGGGCATCCAAGTCGTAGTGAAAACTCGCCTGCACGGTGTGGCCCGGCCAGATGAAATCCTGCCGGTAGTAGTTGGCGATGAGGATCTGCTGCTGCCGCGAGTCGAACGTGTTCAGGAAGCTGTTCGTGTCCTTCTCACGCTGGTCGAACACGATCAGGTTGAACTGATCGCGGTTCGCCAGCCGCGTGCCGAACAGCCGGATCGACCGGTTCAGGTCGCTGAAGATGAACCCGCGGAAGTCGCTCGTGAACGGCTGCGACCCGCCGCGGATCGACACGAAGTCGTAGTCGGGGCTCAAGTCGGCGAGTTTCGCCTCGATGAACCATTCCTCGATCGTGGCAAAGCCGCGCGACCGGCGGCGGCCATCGGCCACGTCTGGGCTCACGACGCCGAGTTCGTAGACCTCGAGGTAGTTGGTGTTGAACACCGGGGCGATCTTGATCCGCCAGTCGTTGGGCTTGAACGCCCGGTCGCCATGGATGAGGTCGAACGACA
>JBJTSM010000234.1:0-2023 GCA_046076685.1 Planctomycetia bacterium
GTGCCGGTCGTAGGCCGACAGGTTTCCTGCCCGTTATTCGCGTCGGGCAGGATGGGGAGGATGGGGTGCTCGAGGCCGGGCAAAATGCGGGGGCGAGGCGAGCCGACGGCGGGATCACGGGCCGCCCGTCACTCGAGCCCGAAGGCCTCGAGCGCCTCGCCCGTGTGGCTGCGGAGCAGCGACTGGTCGCGGGCCCAGCGGCGGGCGTGCACCACCAGATCCTCGGGCGGGCCCTCCACCACGAGCTTGCCGCCCCCATCCCCCGCTTCCGGCCCCATCTCGATCACCCAGTCGGCTGCGGCGATCACCTCCAGATTGTGCTCCACCACGAGCACCGTGTTGCCCGCATCCACCAGCCGCTCGAACACGTGCAGGAGCTTCTCGATATCGCTGAAATGCAGGCCCGTCGTCGGCTCGTCGAGGATGTAGAGCGTGCTCCCCGTGCCCGGCTTGGCCAGCTCCCGAGAGAGCTTCACCCGCTGCGCCTCGCCCCCCGAAAGCTGCGGGGCCGGCTGGCCGAGCGTGACGTAGCCGAGGCCGACATCCACGAGGGTCCCGAGAATCCGCGCGATCGCCGGCACGGTCTCGAAGAACCGCGCCGCATCCGCCACGCTCATCTCCAAGACATCGGCGATGCTCTTGCCGTGCCACTTGGCATGGAGCGTTTCGCTCGCATACCGCCGGCCCTTGCAGGCCTCGCACTGCACCCAGACGTCGGGCAGGAAGTGCATCTCCACCCGCCGCTGCCCGAGCCCCTCGCAGGCCTCGCAGCGGCCTCCCGGCACGTTGAACGAGAACGTCCGCGGCGTGAACCCGCGGGTCCGCGCCTCCGGCACCTTCGTGAACAGCTGCCGGATGTGGTCGAACACGCCCGTGTAGGTCGCCGGCGTCGAGCCGGGCGTCATGCCGATCGCCTCCTGATCGACCAGGATCACGCGGTCGATCTGGTCGAGCCCCTTCACACTGTCGTGCTGCCCCGGCTGCTCACGGGCTGCATGCAGCCGCCGGGCCAGGCTCCGCCAGAGCACCTCGAGCACGAGCGACGTTTTCCCGGAGCCACTCGGGCCCGTCACCGCCGCCATCACCCCGAGCGGCACCTTGAGATCGACCCCGCGGATCGTGCGGTGGCGGATGCCGCGAACCTCGAGCCACCGGGCCGGCTCGCGGCGGCCGCTCTTCTCCTTGCGGGCGAGCACCGCGTCGCACGCTTTTTTCTTTTTGAGATACGGGCCCGTCACGCTCGCCTTCGTGGCGGCGAGCTTCGCCGGGGCGGCGTGGGCTACGATCGTGCCCCCCTCGCGGCCACTGCCCGGGCCGAAGTCGAGGGCATGGTCGGCTGCGGAGACCACGTCGCGGTCGTGCTCCACCACCACGATCGTGTTGCCGAGATCGCGGAGCTTGCCGAGCGCCGCGATCAGCCGGTGCGTGTCGCGCGGATGCAGGCCGATCGTCGGCTCGTCGAGCACGTAGAGCACGCCCGTCAGGCCGCTGCCCACCTGCGCCGCCAGGCGGATCCGCTGCAGTTCGCCGCCCGACAGGCTCCCCGCCGGCCGGGCCATGTCGAGATAGTCGAGGCCCACGTCGACGAGAAACGCCACGCGGGCGTTCAGCTCCCGCAGGAGATCGCCGGCGATCTTCTGCTCGCTCGATGAGAGCGAGACGGCGGCGAGCGCCAGCTTGAGCCGCCCGAGCGGCATCCGACACCAGACGTCGAGCGAGCGGCCCCAGAGCGTGACGGCGCTGGCCACGTCGGCCAGCCGGCTGCCGCCGCAGTCGCTGCAGGGCACCTCCCCCATCACGGCGTCGACCTTGCCACGCAGGCCCGTCACCAGCCGGGCCGCCTCTTCGCAGGCGGCTTCGAGGCCTTTGAATTGAAAGGAAAACCAGACGTCGTCACGGGAGGCGATCCCCCGGCTTGCGCCGGGGGCTTTTATGGGAGCGGTGATCGCGTCGCTTGTGGAAGGGGCGATCCCCCGGCTTGCGCCGGGGGCTTTTATGGATGCGGGCTTGCCCATAGAAGCCC
>JBJTSM010000235.1:0-3374 GCA_046076685.1 Planctomycetia bacterium
ACGGCCGCCTCGCTCTCGGCCGTGATCTCCCATTCGCCGTCTGCGGCATTTGCTGCGGCGGAATTTGGTTCGGTGTTACTGCCATCAGCCGCCACGGCGGAGGGGGCCATGCTCACGACGGCGCATAGGACGAGCGTTGCCGCAGCCACCGCGAGGAGGCCGAATCCGAGCCGATACCAAAGGACCGAGGAACGCATGGCATCCTTTGTATGACATTCCCGGCGGGTCGGTTACACCGCCAAAAACTGCTTGGAATACACTCCCACTGAATACAGTGCCACCCACCGAATCCGGGTAGATTCAGGGGGTCAGACCCTCGACAGGATCCAGTCCATGCGATCGATCCCGCTCCTGCTCCTCGCAGCCGCCGTGCTCGTGCCGCCGGCGAGCCTGCCCGCAGCCGACGCGCCACATGTTCTCCTGTACGAGGCGCTGCAGTTCGAGAATATCGGCGACCAAGGCCGTGCGGTGGGGGCGGTCCGGTTGATCTATCGGCATCTGCCAGACGCCACGGTCACGCTCTGGCCGATCCGGCTTCACCAGGTCCGTGAGCAGCAGATGCTTCAGCGTGCCTTTCCGAAGCTCCGCATCGCCCACGGCGAGCTGAAGCCGACCGGCGAGCCTTCGACGGCGGAACTGGCCGAGGCCTGGCGGGCGGCGGACATCTGCGTCTTCGCCACGCGGCAGAAAGCACAGTCCGAAGCCTGGGCGAAAACCGGCAAGCCCTATGGCTACATCAGCGCACAGTTCGATCCTGTATCCCTCTACACGCCGGGCTCGGCCGTCGGCACGCTCGACCAGCTGCGGGCGTCGATCGTCGCGCTTCCCCCGGACCATCTCGACGTCGCCTTCAAGCCGCCCAAGGCCCGTGCGGCTTACGAGGGAGCATCCTTCATATTCCCCCGCGACTCGCTCTCGCTCCAGTATCTGAGGGACCAAAAACTGCGCACGCCTCTGCTCGCACTGGGCACCGACACCACGTTCGGCATCAACGTCCGCGACGAACCCCGCGCGGAGCGCTGGCTCCGCCGCGTCGGAGCCGAGGACGGCCGGTTCATCTGCGTGGTGCCGTGCCTGCGGTACGACCCCAACTATCGAGCGCTCAACCTGCCGCGTGAGGAGTCCGACTACGAGATCGACAGGATCAACGCCGCGCATGCTGAGAAAGACCATGCGCCGCTCCGCGATCTCGTCACGCTCTGCGTCCGCGAGTCGGGGCTGAAGGTGATTGTGTGCCCGGAGGCCGCCTTCCAGATGGCGTTCGCCAAGGAGCAACTGCTCGATCCGCTGCCGGCCGACGTGAAGCCGAACGTGATCTGGCGCGACACGTTCTGGCTCGCCGACGAAGCCTGCTCCGTCTATGCCCGTGCCGCTGCGGTCGTGAGCATGGAGTGCCACTCACCGATCCTGGCGATCTCACAGGGCACGCCGGCATTCTATGTGCGGATTCCCTCGATGACGGTGAAGGGGCAGATGTTCCACGACCTCAGCCTCTGCGACTGGGTGTTCGAGAGCGGAGAGACCACCGGACCGCAGCTCTGGACAACGCTCCGGCCGCTGCTCGACGACCGCAGCCTCGCGCAGGCCCGGATACGGGCCGCGATGACGCAGGCTGAGACCATCCAGCACCGCATGGTGCAGGCCATCGCGGACGCTGTCGAGAACTGATGAAATTATGAGGAATACCTACAGCCACCATTCGGCGATTGGTCGAGATGACGTCGAGGAAGCATCGATGAACTTGCTGCGAGTCTCCGTCGCGTTGCTTGCCTGTGTTGTCACCACCGGCGCCACGGCCGCACCGCCGTCGCCCCCGCGGCCGAATTTCGTGGTCATCATGGCCGACGATTTCGGCTACGAATGCCTCGCGGCCAACGGCGGTCAGTCATACCGCACACCGCATCTCGACAGGCTCGCCGAAACCGGCGTGAGATTCACCCACTGTTACGTCCAGCCCCTCTGCACGCCCACGCGACTGGAATTGATGACGGGCCGGTCGAACGTCCGGAACTACGTCCGCTTCGGGCTGCTCCCCGCGACGGAGCGCACGTTCGCCAACGTGTTTCAGGATGCCGGCTATGCCACCGCCATCTGCGGCAAGTGGCAACTGGGGCATGATCCCGGTCTGCCCAAGCACTTCGGCTTCGACGAGAGCCTGCTCTGGCAGCACACCCGGCGACCACCTCGATACGCCAACCCAGGCCTCGAGGCGAACGGCGTCGAGAGGGACTTCCACGATGGCGAATACGGGCCGTCGCTCGTGAACGAATTCGCGCTCGATTTTCTCGCACGGCGTGCCACCGCCGGGAAGACCGGGGCCGCGCCATTTTTCCTCTACTATCCCATGATGCTGACGCACTCGCCGTTTCAACCCACGCCCGACAGCCCCGATTGGGATCCGGCGGCCGTGGGAGAGCGAGTGAACGACGATCCAAAGCACTTTGCCGACATGACGGTGTCCATGGATGCGCTCGTTGGCCGGCTCGTCGGGAAACTCGACGAACTTGGCCTCCGCGAAAACACGCTCGTCGTCTTCCTGGGCGACAACGGCACGGACGGTCGCGTGGTGAGCCAGTTTGAGGATCGACCGTTCAAGGGAGGCAAGGGATCCACGACGCACCGGGGCATGCATGTGCCCTGCATCGCAAACTGGCCGGGCAGGGTGGCGGCCGGACGCGTGTGCGACGATCTGGTCGCTGCGGTCGATCTTCTTCCGACGCTCTGCGAGGCTGCCGGTGTGGCCGCGCCCGATGGGATCGACGGCATCAGTTTTGCGGCCCAACTTCGCGGCGACCGGGGCACCCCGCGGGAATGGATCTACTCGTGGTACTGGCCGTATCCCGAACAGGATTCGCGTCGCCGGGAGTTCGCGTTCGACAAGCAGCACAAACTCTACGCAAGCGGCGAGTTTTACGACCTATCGACCGATCCCGACGAGCATCATCCGCTCGAGGTTGCCTCGCTCGCCGGGCCGCAGGCCGCTGCCGCCGCAAAGCTCCGTAACGCGATCGAGCCATTCGCGAATGCGCGGCCGCCGGAAATCTCATCCGCCCGGGATTCTTCCCACCGACCGTGAAAACGGCCTGCTTGAACCCCGTTGCGTCAGGACGACATGCGCCGCTCGTGCAGCTTCCTGATCGCCGCGGCGACGGGCCGCCGTCAGGGGAGCGTGAGGCTCGGGTTCCACGCCATCGGCTTGACCTCCGGGATCGTGCCCGACGGCGGCAGGGTTTCCCGCACGGCCGCGGCGAGCATCCGCGAAAGTTCCTTCACAGTGTCGGCATGGGCCGGCACGTCGGCGAGGTTCACGAGCTCCCGCGGGTCGGCGTCGTGGTCGTAGAGCTCGCGGCCCTCGCGGCCCTCGTCCCACTCCG
>JBJTSM010000236.1:0-3765 GCA_046076685.1 Planctomycetia bacterium
TTCATCGCCGGCAAGTCGCGGCCCGCTGAGCGGCCCGCCGCCGGCGCCGCAGCCGCTCCGGCGGCTCCCAAGCCCGGCCCGGTCGCCGCGCCGCGGGCGCCGGGCACGCTCAAGCGAGAAGACTACATCGCTCCCGCGGGCGTGGCTTCGCGGGGCAAGCCGGCCGAGATTCAGGCCGCGAAACCGGCCGCGGAGCCGCGGCCGCGGCCCGCCGGGGTGCGGCCCACCGGTGACGGGAGCAAGCCGGTGCCCAGGCCCGCTTTCAAGCTGCCGCCACTGCCCGCTGCGGCACGGCCGCCGGTGGCCCGCGCCTCGCAGGAGCCGGCGGCTCAGAAGCCGGACGTCAAGCTGCCTCTCGACGCGATTCGGAGTGCCAAGGCCGGCGGTGCCAAGCCGCTGGCGGAGCACATGCGAAAGCACGAACAGCGGCAGGCGGAAACGCCCCGGCCGCGTCCGGGCGGCGGCCTCGGCCTGCGTGGTGGGATGGCCGGAGGAGCCGGCGCGCCGCCGCCGCTACTCGATTCGGGCGGCCGGCCGCGTCGCCCGTCGGCCAAGCCGCACACCGCGAAGGACGACGTGCTCGGCGGTCGCGAACTGCGCCAGCTGAACCGCAAGCGGGTCTCCGAGCCCCGGGGTGACGACGACGAAATCGGTGGCCGTCGCCGGCGGGGAGCCCGGCCGCGGCGCGGGGCGACCGTGTCGACCGCGGCTCCGCGGAAGACGAATGCCGCCATCCAGGTGCCCTGCACCGTCAGGGCCTTTTCCGAGGCGATCGGCCTGCCGGCCAGCGAGGTGCTCAAGAAACTGCTCGCGTTCGGCATGTCCACGATGCCGAGCATGGCCTCGATGCTCGACCGCGACACGGTTGAACTGCTGGCCGCGGAAATCGGCGTGCAGCTCGACGTCAAGACGGCCGAGGATCTGGAGAAGGAACTGCTGGCCGGATTCGATGCGGTGGACGAGGATCCGACGCTGCGGCTGCCGCGGGCGCCCGTGGTGACGTTTCTCGGCCACGTCGATCACGGCAAGACGTCGCTGCTCGATCGCATCCTGGGCATCAACGTGGCCTCCCGCGAAAGCGGCGGCATCACGCAGCACATGCGGGCCTACACCGTCCAGCGGAACGGGCATCCGCTCACCTTCGTCGACACGCCCGGCCACGAGGCCTTCACGCAGATGCGGGCCCGCGGAGCCAATGTCACCGACTGCGCCGTGATCGTGGTGGCGGCCGACGACGGCGTGATGCCGCAGACGGAGGAGGCGATCAGCCACGCGCGGGCCGCCAACGTGCCGATCGTGGTGTGCATCAACAAGATCGACCTTCCGGGCGCCGACGTGCAGCGGATCTACCAGCAGTTGGCGGCCAACGAACTGCTGCCGACCGAGTGGGGCGGCGAGACCGAGGTGGTGAAGACCAGCGCCATCACGGGCGTCGGCATGGACGAACTGCTCGACACGCTGCTCACCATCGCCGAGCTGCACGATCTGCGGGCGAACCCCGGCCGGTCCGCCGCGGGCGTCTGCCTCGATGCCTCCATCCACGAAGGCCGCGGCGTCGTGGCCTGTCTGCTCGTGCAGAAGGGCACGCTCAAGGTCGGCGACGCCGTGGTCTGCGGGGAGGCGAGCGGCCACGTGAAGGCGATGCACGACACGCTCGTGCGCCGCAAGGTGACCGAAGCCGGGCCTTCGGTGCCCGTGTTCGTCAGCGGGCTCGACGTGGCCCCGGGCCCCGGCGACCGTTTCCAGGTGGTCGACTCGATCGCCATGGCCCGCGAAGTGGCGGTGAAGCGGACGAGCATCAGTCGCCACAGCACGCTCGTCAGCGCGCCGGTGCACGTGACGTTCGAGAACCTGCTCGACCGGCTCGGCACGCAGAAGACGCCGACGCTGAATCTCATTCTCCGGGCGGATGTTCGGGGGTCGATCGAGGCCATCCTCAAGGAACTGCAGAAACTGGAGCACCCCGAGGTGAAGATCAGGGTGTTGCAGGCGACGGTGGGCGGCGTGACCGAGGCCGACGTGCAGCTCGCGGACGCATCCGATGCCGTGATCATCGGCTTCAATGTCGTGCCCGACGAGCGGGCCCGTTCGCTTGCCGAGAACCTGGGCGTGCAGGTTCGCCGGTACGACATCATCTACCAGGTGACCGACGACCTGCGGAAGGCGCTCGAAGGCATGCTCGCGCCGGAGAAGCGGGAGGCGACGCTCGGCCGGGCTCTGGTGCAGCGGACCTTCTCGATCAGCCGGATCGGCGTCATCGCGGGCTGCCGGGTCATTTCCGGCATCATCGCGAGAAATGGCCGGCTCCGCATCATTCGCGACAGCCGCATCGTGGGCGATTACGGCATCGAGTCGCTGAAGCGGGAGAAGGACGATGCGCGGGAGGTCCGCGACGGCCTGGAGTGCGGCATCAAGCTGGCCGGTTTCAACGACATCAAGGAGGGCGACATCCTCGAGTGCTACCGCGTCGAGGAAGTCGCACGGACGCTCTCGTGAGCACGCGACGACTTCTCAAGGCTGCCGAGGCGGTGCGGGAGGTGGTCAGCATGGCCATTCTGACCCAGGTGCGCGATCCCCGGGTGAAGGATGTGACCGTGACCCGGGTCGAGATGGATCCGGACATGCGATCGGCCACGGTGCACGTCTCGGTGATGGGCAGTCCAGCGAAGGAGCAACTCGCGCTCCGCGGGCTGGCAAACTCGGCCGGTTTTCTCCAGTCGCAGGTCGCGGAGCGGATCGACACCCGCTACACGCCGCGGTTGACGTTCAAGCTCGACGGCGGCGTGAAAAAGTCGATCGAGATCGCCCGGTTGCTCAGCGAAGTGCTGCCCAGGCCGTCTGCCGGGGCGGCCGATGATCCGGCATCCGGTGCCCCCGCGCCGGCGATGCACGAAGAGTCCGTGAGCGGGGAGGACATGGAACAAGCGAAGGAACCCGCATGACAGCAGCGAAGCAGCCCCAGTCGAATCGGAAGCAACTGATCACGAAGCTCCACAAGGTGCTGAAGGGCCACTACAAGCCGGTGGTCGCCAATACCGGCCGCTCGATGCTCGAGCAGGTGCTGTTTGCATGCTGTCTCGAGAATGCGCGGCACGACGAGGCCGAGAAGGCTTTTTCGCGGCTCCTCGAGAGCTCCTTCGACCTCAATGAAATTCGCGTGACGACGGTCGCCGAATTGGCGGAAACCCTGCACGGCCTGCCCGATCCGGCCAGGGCGGCTCTCTCGCTGCGGCGGGTGCTGCAGGCGGTGTTCGAGTCGACGTACAGCTTTTCTCTCGACCACGCCAAGAAGCACTCGATCGCCCACGGCATCAAGACGCTCGAGCACCTGCACGGCATCCCGCCGTTCGTGGTGCAGCACGTCGCGGCCACCGCGCTCGGCGGTCATTTTGTCGCGCTTGATCCGGGTGCCCTGTCCGGCCTTTACCTCGCGGGCATCATCTCCCGGGAGGAATACGACGCCGGCAAGGTGGCCGGTCTGGAGCGGCTGATTCCCAAGAAAACGGTGCTCGAGTTCAACTCGCTTCTGCACCAGTTCGGCGCGGAGGTCGTGGGCAGCCTGCACGGGACGACGGTGAAGAAGATCCTGCAGGCCGTGAACCCCGAGGCGATCAAGGAACGGTTCCCAAAACGCGGCGAGCCATTGCCAACGCCAAGCCCGCCTCCGCCGGCGGCCGGCAAGGAGGGCCGCAAGGCTGCCGAGGCGGCGCAAGCCGCCGCCGAAGGGCTTCGCCCTGCGGGGCCGCAGGCCGCCTCCAGGCCGGC
>JBJTSM010000237.1:0-2890 GCA_046076685.1 Planctomycetia bacterium
CCCACGTGAAAGTGGCGGATAGGGGATTTGAACCCCTGACCTTCTGGCTGCCAGCCAGACGCTCTCCCAATTGAGCTAATCCCCCTTGTGTCTCGGCCACGACGCCGCGAGGCGGAATCGTGACGGCGGGGGAGCCGCGGCGGCATTCAACCACCTGACAGAAAATTATCGCGACCGGGCGGGCCTGTCAACGCGGACCGCCCGTGCGGGCCGAAGAAGCCGCGGAAAATCAGCTGAAAATCGGCTTCGAAGCGGCGCACTGGAGATCGGCAGGCGGTCGAATCACACTGCATGGCAGGCTCATGAACGACCGACCTGACACCAAGATGCCGTCGACCGTCACCCGGGCCGTGGCGACGGTGGCGATCGCCGTCTATCTCCTCGGGCTGTTGCTCTCGATCGTCGGCAACACCGGCAGCGGATCGTCGGCGGTCGTCCGCACGATCAAGAGCCGCCTCTTCGCGCCGTGGATGGTGCCGGCATGGCTCGATCTGGGCTTCGACTACCGTCTCACCTACGGCGGCGAGGAGGATGGCGATTTTCAGATCGAGGTGCGCCGGCGCGGCGACGAGACGACCGAGCCGCTGCTGCTGCCCGGCAGGCTCACCGGTGAACGGGCCGCCCGGTGGCGGCGGCTCGCGCGGGCACTGGCGGCGGATGATGCCGACCGCGCCGGCGTGCTGGCGGCGGCCGTGGGCCGGGGCATGTTCGGGAAAATAGGATCGGAGGATCTGTTCGTGCGGGTGCTGCGGACGCCGCTGGCGGATCGGGGCGGTCAGCCGCCCGCGGCCGTGCAGGCTTACGCGGCCCGCGTCCGCATGGTCGGTGGCGAGGTGCAGCTGCTCCGCACGGAGCCACGCGGCGAGGTCGCGCCGCTCGTGCGGCCCGGCGAGAACAGTGCCGGCGGCGAAGCCAACGGTCGCGCCGCGGAGGGCTCGCCATGAAAGCCTCTTCGACTCCGCGCGGCGGCTCGGCCCAGATATCCCGGCCCGTCGCCCTCGACGCTCTGGGAGACGTGTGGAATCGCTTCTGGTTCATGCCCGCCGACGGCCGGCCGCTCGCGCTCGTGCGGATCTCCGCCGCGGCGATCGCGCTTTTGCTCTGGTGGAGCCATGCTGCCGACCTGCAGGCGTGGTTCGGGCCCGCCGGCATCCTGCCTCTGGACGTGGTGCGGGAGTGGCGGTCGCCCTTCGGGTTTTCGCTGTTCGATCAGGCCACGAGTCCGACGCCGCTCACCGTGCTCTTCGGCGCGACGGGCGTGGTCTTCGCGGTCTTGCTCGTCGGCTTCGCCACGCCGCTCGTCGCGTTGCTCGCGGCCGTGCTCTGGGCGTCGCTCTTGCACCGCGGCCCGATGCTCGCGGGGCCGGCCGACGACTGCCTGTCGATCCTCCTCTGGTGCCTCGCGATCGGCCGGGCGGGTGATCATGTCTCGCTGGACAGACTCCTGGCGGATCGCGCCGGCAAAGCTGTGCCCGAGAAGTCGGTGCGGTCGGCTGTCGCCCTGGGGCTCCTGCGGGTGCATGCGTCGGCGATCACCGTCGCGGCCGTGCTTGCGCAGATGAAGGGAGACGCCTGGTGGGACGGGCTGGCCGGCTGGTATCTCGCGGCCGGGCCCGGGAGCTGGGCGGCGGGCCTGCTGCCGCTATTGGGCCGGTCTGAGTATGCGACGAACCTGCTCACGCACGGCATCACGGCCTTCGAGATCCTGTTTGCGGTCGGCCTGTGGTTCGAGCCCACGCGGCGGTCCGTCTGCCGGCTGGGGCTCGTGGCCTGGCCGCTCGTGGGACTTGTGGCCGGCGAGCCCTGCTGGGGGCTGGCCATGGCCGTTTTCTCGCTGGCCGGGGCGGATCTGGGGCGGTCGCCCCATCAACAGCCGGATCCACGTTGAAGGCAGCCCGTCGGTCGGCTAGCCTCCCCACCACAGGGCGGACCGGATCCGCCTCCGCGGGAGGTTCACACTCTTGTCGAATGAATGGCTTCTGGCGACACCGTGCGTGGTGAGCCTCACGGCCTATGCAGTGGCCTGGTGCCTGGCCGTCGGCTGGCTGGTCGCGTCCCGCCGGCGCGAGCGACTTGCGATGGTCGAGGCCGCAGCCGAACTGCCCTGCGAGGAAGGGCTCACGATTCTTAAGCCCCTGTGCGGCGGAGACGAAGGACTCGAGGAGAACCTGCGGTCGTTCTTTCTGATCGAACACGAGCCGTTGCAGCTCGTGTTCGGCGCCGCCGATCCCGGCGATCAGGCGCTGGTCGTCGTCCGTCGGCTGATGCGACGGTTTCCCGGCCGCGACGTGGCCATCGTGGTGGGTGCCGACCCGGCCGTGCCCAATCCGAAGGTCGCGCTGCTCGAAAGCCTGCTGCCGCACGCCCGGCACGACGTGATCCTGCTGAGTGACTCGAACGTGCGGCTCTGCGGCCATGAGATCGCGGCCGTGCTGCCGGAGTTTCGCGACCCACGCGTGGGGATGGTCTACCAGCCGGTCGTCGCCGTCGGCGAGCGGACGGTGCCGGCGACGATCGAGAACCTACACTACACCGAGTATGCGGCCCTGCTCACGATCGGCGCGCGATTGCTGGCCGGCCAGCACACGGTGAACGCCAAGGGGCAGTGGGTGCGCCGCGCGGCCCTCGACGCCGTCGACGGCTTCGCCGGCGTCCGCGACCGCGGCGCCGATGACTACGCGCTCTCGCGGCTCGTCGCGGAGGCGGGCTGGGAGCTGCGGCTGGCTCCGGAGTGCGTCCGCGTGGTGCAGCAGGACTGGTCGTGGACGAGCTTCCTCGCCCGCAACCTGCGGCACGCGGGACTACGGTGGCGGATCTGCCCGTGGGCCTATCCGCTGGAGCTGCTCTTCAATCCGATCCCGTGGGCGCTCGTGCCGCTGGCCGCCGGCAG
>JBJTSM010000238.1:0-2008 GCA_046076685.1 Planctomycetia bacterium
CTCGCTCGTCGATCGGCGGACGGGGCATGAACTGCTCGGCCGGCTGCGGCCGACGCCGCCCGACGATGGCAGCCTCGCCGGCGCGCTGCCGGCCGCCACCGAAGAGACGTTCAACCGCTGGTATGCCGGCGGCTGGCAGGAGCTGCTTCCCAATGGCGACGCCCCCTGCGAGGTGGACGGCGTTTGTCATTCCTTTCACGGCGAGTCGTGGGCCAGGCCGTGGCGGATCGTGCGGCAGACGGCGACGTCGCTTTCGTTCGAGGTCGATCTCTCGTGGCCGCCGCTGCGGCTCGAGCGAACGGTCACGCTCGACGACACGGCGGCGGGCCTCGTGATCGAGGAGCGGCTGACGAACACCGGGGCGGCGACCGCGCGGCTTCTCTGGGGCCATCACCCGGTCTTCGGCGGGCCGCTGCTTGGCCCCGGCGCGCGGATCATCGCGCCGGCGGCAACGATGGAAACGGTGCGGTGCGACGCCACGTCGCGGCTCGAGGCTGCGGCCGGGCTCGAGTGGCCTCATGGTCGCGGCGTGGGCGGCCGCGACGTGGATGTGTCGCTCGTGCAGCCGCGGGAGCGGCGCAGCCACGATCTCTGCCTGCTCACCGGCTTTCGCGAGGGATTCGTGGGCCTCGAAAACCCGGCTCTCGGCCTGCGGGTGATGATGGAGTTTGACCCCGCGCTCTTCCGCTGGCTCTGGATCTGGCAGCTCTATGGTGGCGGCGAGGCGGAGCCGTTTGCGGGGGGCTATGTCGTGGGCCTCGAACCCTGGACCGGCCCGCCGCAGCTCTCCCGCGGGATCGCGGCCGGTCATGCCTTGGAGCTGGAGCCCGGGACCACCCGGGAGACGAGCCTCCGCCTGCGGGTGACCGAGGCATGAAAAATCGGGGACGGGAGCGGATTTCGCCAGCTCAGCACACAACTGCTCGTTGATCGAAATGAAAATCCGCTCCCGTCCACGATTTTACGGCGGCGCGGCCGATTCGCCCGGCCGGAGGAAGATGATCTCCGCGCTCGATCGGCCGTGAACGAAGAGCCTCGCGACGCGGCCCGCGAGTTTGTCGGTCTCCCCCCGGGCCGTGCCGATCACCTGCACGTAGTACTGCCCGCCATCGCGGATCTTCGCGGGCCGGCTCCAGCCGCGCGGATCGGCGACGTCGGGATTGAACGCGACATACGCTCCCTCCTGCGACCAGCCCGGATCCCGGGCACGGTTCATCAGCATGACGTACTGCGAGAGGTGGGTGTTCCAGTGGATCGAAGGCCCCCAGAAGACGTCGGGCGTCTTTCCGTGCCAGCTGCTGGCGGCGGGAAAGACCGGCGTGCAGCGGCCCCCGATGCCGGGTTCCTTCCACCCGTCGTCCCGCCATTTGAAGACCTTTCCGACGGGGGCGTCGCGGTCGGCATACCGCATGCGGGCGACGGCGACGCCCTGTTCCTCGGTCGGACCGCAGTAGGTGCTGAAGAGGAAGTAGAGGTGCTCTCTCGCCGCATCTGGGATCACCGAAAAATCCCCGTGTCCGCCGGCGAAGAACCCGTTGGCCGTGCCGCAGTCGTCGCTGCCGGCCGGGGGGCTGAGCACGATCCCGAGGTCGGTCCACGTGCGGCCGTCGTCGTGCGACACGGCCGCCCCGATCTTCGGCGACGTGAGGGCGAACGGCTTCTTCAGCTCGGGGCAGCAATCCCCCGGCTCGTTGTGGTACCAGCCGTAGAGCGTGCCCGAGTCGGCCTTCCAGGTCGCCTCGAACCAGCGGCCCCAGCGGTCCTTGTGAAACTCGGCGTCGTTGTCGATCCGGCTCTCGCAGACGTCCGCCAGGTGGAGGAGATCGGGCCCCGCGCACCGGCTGGGCAGCGGCTTCGGGATCCCGCCGCCCGACGTGAAGACGAAGAGCGTGTCGCCATCCCAATGGGCGGGCATGTTGCTGTCGATCGCGTACTGCTTCGAGTCTGATGGGAGACGAAGCTCGGCGGCAGGCCGAACCACGACGGTGGGCGAAGACGGTTCAGCCGC
>JBJTSM010000239.1:0-2968 GCA_046076685.1 Planctomycetia bacterium
CCCCGCCTCGCGGGCCGCGGCGACGATGCCGCCGAAGGCCTCGCCTCGCACCGTGAAAAATTGCGCGCCATGGTCGCACACCGCCTCGCCTACGCGGCGACTGGCCATCCGCCCGCCGACCCCGCGGGATTTCTCGAGCACTACCACCCGCCGCCCGCCCGCGACCAGCTCGGTCGCCGCCGCCAGCCCGGCGATGCCCGCCCCGACGACGACCACGTCAGGCTCGAACGGAATTGCCGAGGAATTGTGTTCGGTCATGGCATGGTTACCCAGAGCTCGACGAGAACGGAATCCAGGATCCCATACAAGCCCGCAGCGCGAGCGCCGGGATCATGGTTACCCCACCCGCCGCGCCGATATCGCCGCTCACGGGAGCATCAGCTTCATCAGGTCGCCCGTGCACGGAATCCGGCTCGATGCCAGCACCTCGCCCGCCTCGCATCCCCCCATCATGCCGGCCGTGGCCGCCAGCGCCCGCACCCGCGGAAACACGTGGGCCTTCTCCACGGGAAACTGCGACTTGTAGCAGGCGATCGATTCGAGCTTGCATTCGAGTTGGCTCGTGATGTTGACCACCAGCGGCCAGTGGCCGTGCGGCACGTCCGGCAGGCCGGCGAAGAGAAAGTAGGTGAGGAAGTTCGGCACGGTGTGCACGGGAAGACCGTCGAACCGGTCGTCCCACTTCGTGAGCCGGGAGTAGAAGACGGCGGCCTCCGTGATCGCCACCGCCTGCGCATGGTCGGGAGACGCCAGCGGGGTCTTGTCTCCCAGGCCGAGCACGAGCCGCGGCCGCCACCGCCGAAACACCTTCGCCAGCGCGACCCGCACCTCGAAGTCGTCGAACAGCCGCCGGTTCGTGAACCCGAGCTGCTCCCGATGCACGACGCCCAGCACCCGCGCCGCCGCCGCCGCCTCGGCCAGCCGCTCCTCCGGTCCGCTCGATCGGGGCGTGGGCTCGCCGTCGGTGAGGTCGACGATGCCCACCCGGTGCCCCTGCGCCGCCAGCACCGCGAGCGTGCCCCCGCAGCCGATCTCGACGTCGTCGGGATGGGCGCCGACGGCGATCACGTCCAGCGGCGGGGGCAGGTCGTTCATGGGCTCGCACACCGCGGCGAAGGGGCTACGTCGCCGGCTTCGTGGCCGCGATCAGAAAGATCGGATTGAGCGACTCGAAGCGGATGCGATCCATCTGCTCGATGCCCCGGGCGATGTTCACCATCCAGTAGGCGGCGTCGCCCGAGCGGGCCCGCAGCATCGCGTGCACAGCGGCCAGGTTTTCGATGCTGTTGCAGGCCGTCACCAGCCGGCCACCCGACTTGAGCCGTTTCCACGCCTCCTCCACGAGCATGGAGACGTCGCGGCCGCTGCCCCCCACGTAGATCGCGTCGGGGTCGGCCAGCTTCGCCCAGGCCTCGGGCGCCTTGCCGAGCACGGCCCGCAGGTTGGTCACGCCGAACCGCTGGGCGTTTTCGATGATGAGATGATGGTCGTCGGGATCCATCTCGATGGCGTGCACGGTGCCGTCACGGGCGATCCGCGCGGCCTCGAGGCCCACCGAGCCGCTGCCTGCGCCGACGTCCCAGACCACGCTGTCGGCCCGCAGTTCCAGTTCCGACAAGGCCAGCGCCCGCACTTCAGCCGGCGTGAGCAGGCCGCGTTTCGGCCGCGACTGCAGGAAGCAGTCGTCGTGATTGCCGAAGAGCCGCGTGCCCACCTGCCCCGGCTTGTCGGCCACCGGGGCCTTCCGCACCAGGATCATCACGTTGAGCCCGCTGAACGACTCCTTCGCAATCTCGGCCAAGCTGCCCTGCGTCACCCGCTCGTCGGGCGAGCCGAGGTTTTCGCAGACATACGCCTGGAAGTAATCGATGCCCTCCTCGAGCAACGTCTTGGCCACGGCGGAGGGCGGCCACTGCTCGCTGGTGAACAGTCCCACCGTCTCACTCGTGCGGATCTTGTCGATCACCCGCTCGATCGACTGGCCGGAGAGGTTGGCGAGAAACGCCTCCTCCCACGACTCCTTCACCCGGGCGAACGCCAGCTGCATGCTGCTGACGTGCGGCACCACCTCGAAGCGATCCTTGCCCAGCTTCGAGCAGACGTAGCGGGCGGTGCCGTAGAAGAGCGGATCGCCCGAGGCGAGCACCACGACCCGCTTCGCCCCCGCCGTCTCGATCCGCTCGACGAGTTCCTCGAGGTTCGCCGCCGTGCCGAGCTTGGCGGCGAGGCCGGCCGGCAGCATCGCCACGCACGACTCCGGGCCGAGCAACACCTCGGCCGCCTCGACGAGCCGCCGCGCATGCGCGGTCATGCCGTCTACACCGTCATCGCCGATGCCGACGATATGGACCTTCTCCGTCCGCGGCTTCTCGCTGCCCACCACACCCTCCTTGGACTGAACGCCCGAAAGCTGCTGAAAAACGACTCGGCGTTCAGGCCTGGAACGAGCTGCCACAGCCGCAGCTCTTCTTGGCGTTGGGATTGTTGAAGGTGAATCCCCGCTTCTCGATGCTGTCGTGGAAGTCGAGGGTCGTGCCGTCGAGGAACAGGTCGCTCTTCTTGTCGACCACGACCGCAACGCCGTGCTGCTCGCTCTTCGAATCGGCCTTGGGATCCCAGGCAGTGTCGAAGCCGAGCGAATACTGGAAGCCGCTGCAGCCGCCACCGGCCACGCCCACCCGGAGCACCGTGGCAGGATCGAGTTTCTGTTCCGCGATGATCTTCTTCACTTCACCGGCGGCTTTTTCCGTGAGCATGACCGACATGGCGTGAAAACTCCTGCGACTTCGTGTGGATAAAAACAGAACCGAATTCGAAAAATTGTATCCCATCGGCCGGGGAAGGCAAAGCCGGCGGGCGATCCCCCGGCTCGCGCCGGGGGCTTTTATGCCCATGCAAGCCCGAAGCGCAAGCGCCGGGATCGTCCCGACATGCCCATACAAGCCCGAAGCGCCAGCGCCGGGATCTT
>JBJTSM010000240.1:0-5117 GCA_046076685.1 Planctomycetia bacterium
CCGCTCCGCATCCAAGCCCGAAGCGCAAGCGCCGGGGTCGGCTCGGGCCCTGCCGCCGGCTACCGCACGGTCACCTGCCGCAGCACTCGGGTGGTCGCGGGCGACTTGTTGAGCACGTAAAAGTGGATGCCGGGCACGCCGCCGTCGAGCAGCCCCTGCACCTGCCGCGAGGCGAACTCGACGCCGGCCTCGAACTGCGCGGCCTCGTCGGCGCCTGCCGCCTCGAAGGCCCGCGTGAAGGCATCGGGCAGCCTGGCCTTGCAGAGGCTCGCGATGCGGCGGATCTGGGCGTAGTTCGTGACGGGCATCACGCCCGGCACGATCGGCTGCGTGATGCCGATCGCGTCGCAGCGGTCGCGAAAGCGGAAGAAGTCGTCGTTGTCGTAGAAGAGCTGCGTCACGACGACGTCGCCGCCGGCGTCGCACTTCCGCTTGAGGTTCTCGAGGTCGGCGTCGGCGCTGACCGCCTCCTGATGCGTCTCGGGATACCCGGCCACGAGGATGTCGAACTCGGGGAACTCGCCGCGGACGAGCGCCACGAGCTCCGATGCATACCGCAGGCCGCCGGCCGCGGGCGTGAACGACGTCTCCCCTTTCGGTGGATCGCCCCGCAGCGCGACGATCGCCGACACGCCCCGGTCGCGGGCCTCGCGGAGATAGCCGCGGAGTTCGTCCACCGTGCTGCCCACGCAGGTGAGATGGCTGGCCACCGGCACCGCATGCCGCGACCGCACGCCCTCGATCACGTCGAGCGTCGTGCCGCGGGTCGAGCCGCCGGCGCCGTAGGTGCAGGTGACGAGCGCGGGCTCGAAGGCCATCAGGTCTGCGACGGTCCGCCACATCGTCGCCTCCGACTCGGGCGACTTGGGCGGAAAGAGTTCGAACGAGAGGCCGAAACGGCCGGTCTCGTAGGCGTCCTTGATCGACACGGTGAGGCCTCGAAAAGGGGTGTGACTGGCCGGACCATTCTATGCTGCGGCGGGCGGTCGGTGGGATGAGCCGGCCAGCGACTCGAGCAGTTCGCGGTCGGCGGGCAGGAGTTCCAGCCCGCGCCGGGCCATCATCCGCTCGAGGATGACGGCCGCCTGGTCGGCCGTGGTGCGTTCGCCGCCCGGCACGACCATGTTCGTGAATGCCGGCACCAGTTCGGGCACGAGGCCCCCGACCGTCGCCGCGACGCCGATCCGCGCGCCGCAGGGGAGCGACGTCTGGATCGTGGTCTTCACAAAATCCCCCACGAGCGCTCCGAGCAGCTGCCGTCCGGTGTGGGTCGTCGCCCGGCCGCCGTCGGCCGTCGGCTCATGCAGCCGCACCGGACCGTAGGTGGTCTTGAGGTTGCCGGTGGTGGTGCCGGCGGCGAGGTTCACCCAGCTGCCGACGTGGCTGTGACCGAGAAAGCCCTCGTGCGGCTTGTTGGAAAAGGGCTCCATCACGGCCGCCTCCACCTCGCCGCCCACCCGGCAGGCGGTGCCGATGGCGGTGCCGGCGCGGATCCAGGCATGCGGATTGACCCGCGCGTGGGCGCCGATCCAGATCGGGCCGTCGAGGCAGACGAAGGGGCCGATCTCGGCGGCGGCATCGACGACCACCGGTCCCTGCCGCACGACGATCTGGTCGGCGATCCGCGCGTCGGCGGCGGCGAAGAGACCGGGGCGGATCTCCCGAAACCTGCCCGAGTCGATCTGCACGGCAAGCGCGCCGACGATGGCCCGCTCATGCGCGCCGACCACCTCGTGGGGCAGCGACAAAAGTTCGAGGTCGGCGTCGGCCGGTGGCAGCCCGAGGGCCCCGATGGCCTCCGTGGCGACGGCCGCGTCGGCAAGCACCGCATCCACGCACGCCTGATCGGGGCCGCGACCGTCGGCTGACACATGCAGGATGGCCGCGGCGATCGCATCTCCCTGCCTGACGACGGTGCGATGCCCAGCCTCGACCAGGCTGCGGAGCGTGATCAGGTTCTCGCGGCTGGGGACGACGCGGGCATTCACCACGAGCACGACCGCGCCGTGCGAGGACGCCGGCGGGCTGTCAGGCGGAACCGCGGTCGATCCGCCCCACACGGCGACGCGGCGGCCGGCGACGGCCGCGAGGTAGCGGGCCAGGTGGGGCCGCACCGCGCGGTGCGCGGGGCCGAAGTGGCCGAGCAGGTCGGTGAGCGTGGAGCAGCCGATGGTGAGGTCGCAGGCGGGCCTGGCGGCGGCGAGGAGGCCGAACTGTTCGACCGCCCGATCCTCGAACACGATGGTCTTCATGCAGCTAGCGTAGGGAAATCGGGCGGCCGACGGCCAGCCGGATCCCAGCCGGCACGCGGGAGATGCCCCGATCTCTGGCATTCGGCCGGGACGGGGCGTAATCTCAAGGCAGTAGGTCGCCCCTCACGAGCCGGAGTGGCGGAATGGCAGACGCGGCGGACTCAAAATCCGTTGCCCGCAAGGGCGTGTGGGTTCAAGTCCCTCCTCCGGCATTTGTTTTCAAGGGGTTTTCGGTCCTCGGGAGTTGGGCGGCTCCCGAGGACAAAGTCCCAAACCCAAACTCAAACCCAAACTCATGGGTTTGGGGAAGGGTTGGGCACGGTGACGGGATAGGGATCGGATCCAGACGGGACGGCGATCCCATGAGATTGCCTGTCCATGGAATCCGATCCGCCACGATCTGACTCGGCGGCATAGAAAAAAGGATAGGGCGACGCTCCCAAGCATCGCCCCAGCCAGACCGATCAGCGTGGTGCCCAGATGCTGTTCAAGCCACGCCGTGGCTCTCGCCGTCTGCGTCGCCGATCTGTGACGCAAGAATCTCACCGAGTCGCTCGGCCATCGCCGTGCTCGCTCCACCCGGCCATGCAGGCGTGTCGTTCGGCCTGTTGCAGGTGGGCACGAAGCTCTCTGGCTTCGCCGCGAGCCTCGCATTCGGCGGCCTGCAGGTGGCGACGGGCAGCCCGCAGTCGGGCCTCCTCGCTCTGATCGCGCAGCTTGTCGTCGGCTGGTGGCTGATCCGCCGCCTGATTTGAGGCGTGAGCGACGCCTCCACGATGTTCCGCTTCATCCCCTCCGGCCCCGCTCCGGCGCCCGGCCGAGTCCTACTTCGCCGGCATCACGAAGCCGTCGAACCACGGCTTCACCGCGAGCGTCGCCGAAACGTACGACGCGCGGTGATCGGCCCGCTCGCCCGCGGAGAAAAACTCCACCTCCGGGCTGCCGAGCATCTTTCCGAAGTCGAACACCATGCGCGACACCGCCGGCGGGATCGCCTCGTCGGCGTCGCCGCCGTAGGCCCGCAGGGGCGTCTTGATCTTCCAGCGATATGCCCCAGCGTCCTCGAGCAGATCCCAGAACCGGCCGCGGCCGGTCTCCGCCCCGGCGATGAACGCCGGCTGCAGGAGCGTCGTCACGCCGCCAGGCACCGCGGCGTCGTACTCCGGCCAGGAAAGTTCCCCGTTGAAAAACTTGCGCGAGGCGGCAAGGTGTTCCGGCTTGATCGCCGAGGCAGCGAGGCCCGGGAGCCGCGCATATTCCTCCTGCGACCAGATCATGTTGCTGATGCAGCCCTTGATCCACGCGGCATCCTGGGCCCGCGGATTCGCGATCGGCCTGCGGAATGCCGCGGCGAGATCGACCGGAGCGCTCACGGTCGCGGCGGCGGTGACGGGAATGCCGAGGGTCTCCAGCCGACGGAGGAACTGCATCGTCGACCAGCCCCCCTGCGACCACCCCCAGACGAAAAACTGCGGCGTGGACTGTCCGAGCGAGTCGAGTACCGCCTTCGACGCGCGGTAGTGGTCGAGCATCGACTGCGTCGTGCCCCGAGCCACGATGAAGCAGTTGGGCAGCCGAGAGGCACCCAGCCCGAAATAGTCGGCGCCGATCACGACGTATCCTTGGCCGGCGAACGCGGCGAGGGCCAGTTGCGTCTCGTAGGAGTTGTCGGGATGGGAAGGCACCTGGTCGCGGCCAAAGACCGTGCCGTGCTGGTAGCTGAGGGCCGGGTGCGTCTTCGAGTCGTCCTCGGGAATGGCCAGCAGCCCGCTGCCGAGGGTCGGCTGGTTGTCCCATTCGGGAACCACGGAATCGAACTGGATCTCGTAGAGCGTCACGCCAATTCGCGGCGCGGCGAACTTCGTCTTGAAGTCGGTCGACTTCATGGTCGAACTCTGCGCCGGGTCGAAGCCCCCCATGAACGTGTCGAGGCCGCGGTCGAGGATCTCGGCGAGGCGGGCCGTGTCGTAGCTGCCTATCTTCCGGTAGCGAACGCCCGAAGCCACCGGCGTGAACTCCTGCTCAGCCGAAACGGCGGCGCCTGCCGTGGCGAGGACGGCGGCGGCGAATGCGCAGACGGCAAAACACCACGAGCGAGCGATGGTCATCGAACCCCCTGCCTGTTGCGTGTGGGAAGCCTCATATCGTGTCGGATTGCACGTGTGTTCGCCAAGGGCATGGCGGAACCGCGTCGACAGCGAGCAGAAAAAACCGCAAGGGAGCAATGCCATGGATCGTGCACGGCCGCGCTGTTCGTTGCTTGCGGAGGTGCCATGGCCCAGGCTGTCCTTGCATGTTTTTGGCGGCACATGCGCCGGTGCGAGTGTCCGCGCGGCCGAACCGGCTGCGGCCAGCGTGGTGCGCAGACGGGTGGCGGCACGGGCTTGGAAAATCCCTGTGGATGGTTTGCGGGCGCTTGAAAGCCCGATCAGCCACCGCGGCGACCGTGGAGCCGCCTGTCCGCCGGGTCAGCGGCGGGCGTCCGCGAAACCCTTGACCGGCTGGTCCGCTGCAACGGACGCGAAGACGATCTCGTCTTAAACCGAAATGACAGCGGAATCCCTGCTTTATTGGGTTTCTCTTGGAAGAGAGTGCGGTTTCAGCGAACGTCCGACAAGCTCGGTGGGTGCCGGGAAACAGTGCGCGCGGCTCACGAGCCGCTCATCGACTCGGAAATGCCTGCGGACGCGGCATTGACCGGGCTTTCCTTCATTGCTCACTTGTCCGGCTGTGGCTGACCGCCATGAAGCCAGTCAAGCCCGAAGCGGGCGAAGCACACGGCTTTCCCGCCGCTGTCGTAAAGCAGCCCAATGCTGCCGTCGTCGAGTTCGACCAGGTCGGAATAACCGCTCAGCGGCGCGACGT
>JBJTSM010000241.1:0-2214 GCA_046076685.1 Planctomycetia bacterium
GTCCCGCACGGCCGACCGCAGCCGATAGGAGATCACCTCGGCCGTCATCGCCGCCCGGTGGCGGCCGTAGGTTTCATAGACATACTGGATCACCTCCTCGCGGCGCGTGTGTTCGAAGTCGATGTCGATGTCGGGCGCCTCACAGCGTTCGCGGCTGATGAACCGCTCGAAGAGCACGTCCATGCGGGCCGGATCGACCGACGTGATGCCGAGGCAGTAGCAGATGGCGGAGTTGGCCGCCGACCCGCGGCCCTGGCAGAGGATGCCGCGGCGACGGGCAAACCGCACGATGTCGAAGACGGTGAGGAAATAGGCTTCGTAGCCGAGTTCCGCCACGAGCTCAAGCTCGTGCTCGACGAGCGTCCGCACCTTGTCGGGGATCTCGCCGGCATACCGTTTCGCCGCTCCCCGCCAGGCCAGATCGGCCAGGTGCTCCGTCGGTGTGCGGCCTGCGGGCACGGTGGCGTCTGGATATTCATACCGCAGTTCGGCGAGTGAAAACGTGCACCGTCTCGCGATCTCCACCGATCGTTCGACGGCCCCCGCCAGCGTGGCAAACCGCCCGGCGATCCGCCGACGGCCGTGCAGGTGCCGCTCGCCGTTGGCAAGCAGCCGCCCACGCACCTCCTCCACCGTGGCGCCATGGCGGACGGCGGTGAGGGCGTCGAAGAGCGGCAGGCGGGAGCGTTCGTGGTAGCGGACGTCGCCGGCCGCCACGAGCGGCACCCTCGCCCGGCGGCACACCGTCGCAGACCACCGTAGGCGTTCCTCGTCGTCTCCCTCGAGCGCCACCTCGGCCAGGCCCACGAGCCCGTCGCCAAACACCTCCCGCCACTCGAGCACGGCTTCACAGGCGTCGCCAAACCCGTCGCCATCCCGCCTGCCGGCCGCCGCGATCGCCGCCAACGGCACGCCCGCCAGCAGGCCCTCGGCATGGGCGGCGATGTCGGCAAGCGACAGCCGGCACGCGGTCGCGCCATGATCCGGCTCCGCATCCAGCCCCGCAGGCCCCGCCCCCCGATCCGCCGCCTGATACCCGCGTGTCAGCAGGCGGCAGAGCTGGGAATAGCCCGTGCGGTTGGTCGCCCACACGACCAGCGGCAGCGCATCGACCGGCTCCAGATGCGCTCCGACGATCAGCCTGATGCCTGCCTGCTTTGCAGCCCCGTGCGCCCGCACGATGCCGGCGAGCGTGCTGCGGTCGGTGATGGCGATCGCCTCGTAGCCTATTTTATGGGCCCGCGTCACCAGCTCCTCGGGGTGCGAGCCCCCTTCGAGAAACGAGAAATTGCTCCTGCAGTGCAGCTCCGCATACGGCGGCTCGTCCATGGATGCCTCTGCCTTGAATCGTGTGGTCGAAAACCTGCTCAGGAAAACCGGCCGTGCAGAAACCACTCCCCGCCCGGTCGGCCACCGCCCGGGCCCGCCCGCAGCCGGCGAAAGATCCAGTAGCGGCCGCCGGATTTCGTCTCGACGACGTAATAGTCGCGGCGCACGGTCGGCCCGCGCCACCAGGCGGTCTCGATGCGTTCCGGACCGTGGGCCTTCGTCACCTCGTGCAGTCGCTCGCCAATGCGAAACCGCACCGGCGGCAGGCTCTCGGGCAATCCCGCCGCGGCCGCTCTGTCGGTCACCACCGACACCGTCTCCAGCCGCACAGGCCGAGGCTCGAGCCAGATCGGCCGCCGCTGCGGAGCGGCCATGGCAGCCGGCAGGCGGGCCGCGGATGCGCCTTCATACCGCGAGGACTCGAGCCCCGGCCTGGGCCCGCTCCTCGACCACGAGGCGGATGGCGGCACGGCCGCCCATGCATGCTCCGGCTGCGCATCGGCCATCGGTCTCGGCTCGAACACCGCGCCGCGGCCCAGCCTGGCCGACAGCCGGTCGAGCAGCATCCCCACCCGCGCCGTCGACGCCTCCGCCGCCTCGCCAAAGAGCGTCCGCTGCCGACACTCGGCCTGCCCCGCAGACACCACCTCCACCGTGATCCCCTCGATCTCCCGTGGCATCCGCATCCTTGCCATCCGCAGCCGCACGAGCTCACCCAGATGCCGCGCCGAACTGCTCGGCTGAAACACTCCGACGGCGAGGACCACCTGCGTGCAGGCCTCGCGCTGCTCGGCGGCCCGGGAGCGGTCGAGCCGCACCTGCAATGACAGCACCCCCTTGCCCTGGGCCGCCAGCGGCGCGACACACTCCTGCACGAGCCGCTCG
>JBJTSM010000242.1:0-4359 GCA_046076685.1 Planctomycetia bacterium
CTATTTCTTCTGCCAGGACGACGCGCTGGCCTTGGAGCTCCCCTGTGTGCTGCTCGCCTGCCGCGGGATCTGGCAGGGGCTGGTGCCGGAATACAACCCCTACATCTTCCTCGGCTCGCCGACGCCGATGATCGGCGGCACCTATCCGCCGATGTATCTCGCCTTCGGGATCGCCCGTCATCTCGTGGGCGACGAGTATGCGACGTTCGATGTGTTCGCGGCGATCCACCTGCTCGCCGGCTACGGCCTCTCGTTCGTCGTCGCGCGGCGGCTCGGCATCGGGCCCGTGCTGTCGGCCCTCGCAGGCCTGACGTTTGTTCTCTCGGGGCCGGTGCTCGTGATGGCGCGGTGCTGGCATTCCTTCACCGTCCTGGCGGCGGCGATCCCGCTCTTTGCGCTCCTCGTGGACCGGCTGCGGACGGGGCCTGTGACCTGGCGATGGCCGATCGCCTTGGGCGTGGCGCTTGGGGCCTTCTACCACTCGGGGTTTCCCCAACTTTTCGTGCTCGGCTGCGGGCTTTTGCTCGTGCACGCGGTGGCCCTCGCGGCCGTTGGCGGCGTGCCGTGGCGGCGGCTCGGGTGGCTCGCCCCGGCCCTGGCCTTCGGGGCGGCGCTGTCGATCCCCGTCTTCTATCAACAGTGGCGGCTGTCGCGGGAGATTTCCTATATCGACAAAGGCGGCGGCGACGGCGTGGCGGGCAATCTCCTGTCGATGCTGCTGCCCTATCCGCTCGTGCGGGGCACCCTGCCGAATGCCTGGGGCAGTCTCAATCTCGAATGGAACGGACATTTCTATTATTTCGGCAGCGTGCTGCTGGTCGCGTTTCTCGCCGCCATCGGCACGGTCGTGTGGCGGGGGATCGTCAGCCGGCGGGGCGCGGCCGGCGACGGGGATTCGCGGCGGCTGCAGCTGGCCCTGGCGGTGCCGGCGGTCGTGGCCTTCCTTCTGGCGCTCGGCGAATCGGGGGGGCTCTGGTGGCTGATGGGGCTCCTGCCCGTGGGCCTGCGCAACAATCCCTTTCGGTCCATGCCCTGGTTCGTGTTCTTCGCCTGCCTGGTCGGGGCTCGCTATCTCGAGGACCGTGTGGCGGCGCGGGTCGGCGGCGACGCTGATGCAGGAAAACACAGGTCTCGGCTTCTCCTTGCCGTCGGAGGCGCCGGCCTGCTGCTCGTGTGCCTGCATCTCACCCGTGTCGGCATCGCGTTCTACACCTACGGCTTTCGGCCCTATCCCCCGCTGCTCGAGCAACTCGCCGCCGTGCTCGAGCCGGCCGAGCGGGGCCGGCAGCAACGGGTCATGTCGGTCGGGGCTTTGCGCTCGACCGATCCCTCCTTTCCGTTGACGATGCCGCACAACCTGCCTTGTGAGTATGAAATCCCGGCGTTCTTCGGCTACGATCCGCTCGTGCAGCGTTTCGGCCGCTCGATCGCCTGCATAGAGAGGCTCGTCCAGCGGCCGCAGGAGACGCTCGCGGCGTATGGCGTGCGGTGGCTGCTCGTGCACCGCACGGCCTGGGGCGGCTGGGAGCCGCAGACGCCGAATCGTTTCGAGCGGAAGTATCCGTTCGTGCCCCTGCTCGACACGCTCGACGACAACCCGCAGCGGAAGCTCGGCGAACTCGACGACTACGTGAGGGTGTTCGAGCTCCCCGACGCGGCTCCACTGGCGTTCGACGCCGCCAAGCCCACCGAATCGCTGCCCTTGCGGATGAGCGTGGCCGGGCTGGCGATCGACCTCGAGCCTGCGGCCGCACCGCGCAGCATCGTGGCGAATTTCCTGTGGTATCCCGACATCTCGGCGACGGCCGACGGCCGACCGGTGGCCGTAACAGAAGACGAGTGGCAGCGGATCGTGGTGCAGGTGCCGGCCGGTGCCCGGCAGCTCCGCATCCGCTATTCGCCGCCGCGAGCCCCGGGGCTTGTGATCGCGATGATCCTGGCGGCCATCGGTGCCGGGGCCACGTTCGCATGCCGTCGGGCCCGGCGGCCCATCGCTTGACGATTTTTGGGGGAGGCTTGCCGTCGGGGGAGCCATCCGGACAATACGAGGGTCGGGCAGAGGAGAGTCGGAAAGTGGCACGGGCGGGGATTCGTGATGGATCCCCTGTGGCGAGGCGATCGAGAAAACGGCGGGGCTTGCATGCATGCGTCAGGGCACGACCGTCCGGAACTCGCGTCGTGGGGCGGCGACGCGGCCAAGCGGCTCCGTCGCGGCGGCCACGTGGGCCTCGTCCTGCCCTGCTACAACGAGGAAGGGAACGTCGACGAGCTCTACGAGCGGCTCGTGAAGGTGTTTGCGGGCCTGCCCGACTACACGTTCGAGATGCTCTTCATCGACAACGCCTCGACCGACGGCACGGCGGCGAAGATCGGGGCGCTCGTGGACCGCGATCCGCGGGTGAAGCTGATCGTCAATGCCCGGAATTTCGGCCACATCCGCTCGCCGTTTCACGCGCTGATGGAATCGGCCGGCGACTGCGTGATTGCCATGTGCACCGACCTGCAGGATCCGCCCGAGTTGATTCCGCAGTTCATCGCCGCCTGGGAGCAGGGGGCGAGCGTGGCGGTGGGGCAGAAGAAGACGAGCGCCGAGTCGCCGCTCTTCTGGGCGGTGCGCAGCCTCTACTACCGCATCGCCCGGTCGATGGCGGAGGTGCCGCTGCTCGAGCACGTGACGGGCTTCGGCCTCTACGACCGCCGTGTGATCGAGATCATGCGGCGATTCGAGGATCCCTATCCCTACGTGCGGGGCCTGATCTGCGAGATCGGTCTGCCGATTTCGACGATCCACTACGATCAGCCGCTGCGGAAGCGGGGCATCACGAAAAACAACTTCTTCACGCTCTTCGACATGGCGATGCTGGGGATCACGAGCCACTCGAAGGCGCCGCTGCGGTTCGCCACGCTCGCCGGGTTCCTGCTCAGCGGGCTGTCGCTCGTCGCAGCGTTGCTGTTCCTGGTGCTGAAGCTCTGCTTTTGGTATGTGCTCCCGGCGGGATATGCCCCGGCGGTGATCAGCATCTTCTTCCTGGCGTCGGTGCAGATTTTCCTGATCGGCCTCGTGGGGGAATACGTGGGTGCGGTGCTCGCGCAGGTGCGGCACCGGCCGATGGTGGTGGAGGGAAGCAGGAGCCATGCCCGCGATGGACAAAGCTGACTCGCCCCCTGCCGCCGCCACGCCGCCGTTCGAGGCCCGCAACCAGGACGAGATTGTGGCGATGCTCCGTGCCGAGGGGGTGACCTTTCGGTTCATCGAGTGCGTGTCGGAGGGGGACTACGCTCCCGAAGACGCCGCCTGGAACTACATGGACATTCCGCACCTCACTTACGTCCACAAGCAGGTGGACGGCTGTCTGACGTTGGCCGGAGATGCGTTCGCCGCGTCGGTGTTTTTTCAGAAGGTGCCGTTTTTCAGACTTCCCCTTTCGGTGTTGATCTACCAGACGGCTCCGAACGCGGTCACCTACTACACCAGCTACTGGCTTTTCCTGCTCGTCATCCAGACCACCTGGGAGGCGATCGGCGAGGTGCGCACCCGCGTGGTGACGCGGTATGCAGTGGGCTGGACGAACTGGCTCGTGGGCCTCGCCTATCCGCTGATCAAGTGGTTGATCAAGCGGAACTACTCGATCCTCATGCGGGAGGACTTGCCGATGCGAAGTCAGCGAGGCCGGCTTCGCAAACTCGGCTACGATTTCAGGATGAAAGGCCAGGTGCCTTCGTTCATCGACTCCCGCAAGATCATGCAGCACAACGTGCTGGCGCCGGATCACAACGTGGTGACGCCCGCGGCGGTGCCGGGTTGGCCGAACCGAACGGTGCCGTACGACGAGTTACGGGCCGGCGAGCCCGTGTTTCTCGGTGCGGATGACCACATGGGGCTGTCCATCCTGAAGGCAGGCGGAGCGGTGCATGTGTATCCGCGGCTCTGTTCCCATGAGGGGGCGAGCCTCGACGAGGCCGTGAAGCAGCGTAGCGGAACCGCCACGAAGCCAGGGTCATGCACGATCCAGTGCCCGTGGCACGGGCGGAAGTTTCGGCCGCTGCTCACGATTCTGTTGCCGGCCGAGGCGGCGACCTACGAGACTGATTGGCATGCCTACGAGGCGACGGAGGCGGGCCTGACGATCCGGTGCAAGACTCCTTCGGGCGAGCAACTTCGGCACGCGGACTGGTGCCATCCCGCCCGGCCGATGGTGGCCGCGGGCATGGGCGCTGCCGGTGCAGCGAACACAGGAGCACGCTGAGCAGCCATGATCGACGTGGTTTCGGAGTCTGCGACCTATCCGCACCGCCGCTGCCCTCAGTGCGGCAGCGATCGGCACGGGACGTACACGGTGCAGAGCGAGCCGGCGGCCG
>JBJTSM010000243.1:0-4848 GCA_046076685.1 Planctomycetia bacterium
CATCTTGTCGTCGTTCGCCACGCGGGCCTCGACCGCCTATCTCTACCTCCGCTACGAGTATCCGCGGTCGTGGCAGCGCCTCCAGGCGGCGATCGACGAGGCCTACGCGGCCGGCTACCTCGGCCGGAACATCCGCGGCACGACCTTTTCGCTCGACGTCTACCTCCATCGCGGCGCGGCAGCCTACATCTGCGGCGAGGAGACCGGCCTCATCGAGAGCCTCGAAGGGAAGCGGGCCTGGCCGCGGATCAAGCCGCCGTTTCCGGCCATCGAGGGCCTGTTTCGCAAGCCGACGGTCGTCAACAACATCGAGACGATGGCCTGCGTGGCGCAGATCGCCCGCCGCGGCGTCGACTGGTTCCGCTCGATCGGCGTGCCCGCCGACCCGAACAACCCCCGCGACCCGGGCAGCTACGGCCCCAAGCTCTACTGCCTGTCGGGCCACGTGGAGCGGCCCGGCTGCTACGAGGCCCCGCTCGGCATCACCGCTCGGCAGCTGATCGACGAGTTCGGCGGCGGCGTCTGGAAGGGTCGTCGCGCCAAGGCGGTGATCCCCGGCGGCATCTCGATGGGGCTGATGACGGAGTCGGAACTCGACACGCCGCTCGACTTCGCCGGGCCCGGCAAGGTGGGCTGCCTCGGCCTGGGCACGGCGGCCGTCGTCGTCATCGACGAGACGGTGAGCATCGTCGACTTCCTCCACAACTCCTGCCGCTTCTTCGCCCACGAGTCGTGCGGCCAGTGCACCCCCTGCCGCGAGGGCACGAGCTGGTCGCTGCGGATGCTCGAGCGGATCAAGGCCGGCAAGGGCCGCCTCCGCGACCTCGACCTGCTCGCCGAGATCGGCAACACGATGGGCATGATGCCCGGCTCGACGATCTGCGGGCTCGCCGACGGGGCCGCGTGGCCGATCAAGAACGCGATCAAGAAGTTCCGCGGGGAGTTCGAGGACTACATCAAGCGGACGAATCCGCAGGGCTGGATGGTGACCGACCCCGTCCCCGCACTCGAGATCGTGGGCTCACACTAGCTGGCTGTGGAAAAGCCATCCACGGCCTTTCCCACGACATTCGCTCGCATCAGGAAGATTCATGGCAACAGTCATCGTTGACGGCAAGGAAATCGAGATCGGGGCCGACGAGCGGCTCAACTGCATCGAGGCCGCCCGCCGCGCCGGCGCCGAGATCCCGCACTACTGCTGGCACCCCGGCCTCTCGGTCGTGGCCAGCTGCCGCATGTGCCTGGTCGAGACCGGCACCCGCGACGCGGCCACCGGCAAGATCTCGATGATGCCGAAGCTCGTGCCCGCCTGCCAGACGCCGGCGAAGGACGGCACCGTGATCGTCACCGAGAGCCAGCTGGTGAAGGACAGCCGGGCCCGCGTCGAGGAGGCGCTCCTCATCGACCATCCGATCGACTGCCCGATCTGCGACAAGGCGGGCGAGTGCCTGCTGCAGGACTACCACTTCCAGCACGGCCAGGCGGAGCGCCGGGCCGACCTGCACCCCTTCACGAGCCGCCGCCGCGACGTCGGGCCCACCGTCACGCTCTTCGTCGACCGCTGCATTATGTGCACGCGTTGCGTGCGGTTCACCCGCGAGGTCTCAGGCACCTCCGAACTGATGGTGATCAACCGCGGTGCCAAGGAGGAGATCGACGTCTTCCCGGGGTATCCGCTCGACAACAAGCTCTCCGGCAACGTCGTCGACCTCTGCCCGGTGGGGGCGCTGGGCGACAAGGACTTCCTCTACCAGCAGCGGGTCTGGTTCATGAAGCGGGAGGCCAACGTCTGCGGCGGCTGCTCCGCCGGCTGCTCGATCCACACCGAACACAATCAGGACACCGTCTACCGGCTCAAGCCGCGGGAGAATCCGCACGTCAACAAGTGGTGGATCTGCGACGACGGCCGCTACGGCTGGCACCACATCCACGACGCCTCGCGGCTCGTGGGCGCGGGCCGCCGCGCCGAAAGCGGCACGCCAATGGAGCCCGTGGAGTGGACCGACGTGGTCACCCGGCTGCGGGACGACCTCAAGGCCGCCGGCCGGCTGGCGGTGGCCGTGTCCCCGATGCTCACCGTCGAGGAGGCATGGATGCTCTGCGCCATCGCCCGCTCGATCGACCCCGAGGCGCTCCTGGCCGTCGGCCACGTGCCACGGACGGGCGACGACGAGACCTTCCCCGGCGGCTTCACGATCCGGGCCGAAAAGTGCCCCAACCGACTCGGGGTGGAAGGGGTGGTCGCGCTCTTCGATCCCGCCGTGCACGGGTGGGAGCACCTCGTCTCGCAGGTCCGCGCGGGCAACGTCGACGCCGCCTGGATCACGGGCGGCTATCCCGCCGCCTGGATCGACGACGACACCGCCGCCGCCTTCGCGAGCCTCCGCTGCCTCGTGGTGCAGGACCTCTTCGACTCGCCGCTCTCGGCGCTGGCCACCTGGAGGCTGCCCGCCGCGGGCTTCGCGGAGCGGGCGGGCACCTGGGTGAACGTCGCGCACCGGGCCCAGTCGTTCCAGCAGGCCGTGCGGCCCCCCGCGGGCGTCTGGCCGGAGGGACGTCTCTATTGGAACATGCTCGGCCGCCGCGGCCTCTACGATCCGACCGCCGTGCGGCGGCAGATCGCCGACTCGTCCGCCTCGTTCGCCGCGCTGGCGGGCGACATTCCCGCCACCGGGGTCGATCTCCGCATCCACCAGCTCGCCTGATCACCACTCCATGAACGCCATCCTCCCCCTGCTCCCCTCCCCCACCACGATCGCCGCGCTCGTGAAGATCGGCCTGCTCGTCGGCGGCCTGATGACGGCGGCGGCCTACCTCGTGCTCGTCGAGCGGTGGATGGCCGCCTGGGTGCAGGACCGCAAGGGGCCCAATCGCGTCGGCATCCCGCTCACGAAGATCCGCCTGTTCGGCCTCGGCCAGCCCATGGCCGACGGGCTGAAGATCATCATGAAGGAAGACTTCACCCCGCGGCATGTCGACAAGGTGCTCTACACCGCGGCGCCGCTCGTGATCCTGGCGGCCTCGCTGGCGATCTTCGCCGCGATTCCCTTCGGCAGCGTGCTCCCGCCGCTGGGCATCCCCGGCCTGCCCGACCCGGTGCCGTTCCTCGTCGCCCCCGGCCTCGACGTGGGCGTGCTGTGGGTCTTCGCGCTCTCGAGCATCGCGGTGTATGGCGTGCTGCTCGGCGGCTGGGCCAGCAACAACAAATACGGCTTCCTCGGCGGCCTGCGCTCGAGCGCCCAGCTCGTCGCCTACGAGATCCCGCTGGGCCTCGGGCTGCTCGGCGTCGTGCTGGCGGCCGGCTCGCTCAAGCTCGACGCGATCATGAACGCCCAGGCCGAGTCGGGCGTCTGGTATGCCTTCGCACAGCCGCTGGGCTTCATCGTGTTTCTCGTGGCGAGCTTCGCCGAGGCGGCCCGACTGCCGTTCGACCTGCCCGAGGCCGAACAGGAACTGGTGGGCGGCTACCACACCGAGTATTCGGGCATCAAACTCCTGCTGTTTCTCGTGGCCGAGTTCCTCCACATGGTCACGGCCGCCTTCCTGATCGTGATCATGTTCCTCGGCGGCTGGCACCTCTGGGGCGTGACGGGCTCGGGTCAGGAGGTCACGTGGCTCGGCGCGCTCGTCCGCTTCGGCGTGCTCTCCGCGAAGATCTTCGGCGTGATCCTGTTCTTCATGCTCGTCCGCTGGAGCTGGCCGCGGTTCCGCTTCGACCAGCTGATGAACCTCGCCTGGAAGGTGATGCTGCCGTTGGGCATCGCCAACCTCGTGACCGTGGCGACGATCGAGGAATTCCGCCCGCTCCTGGTCGAGAAGCTCGGCGCGGGCCCGGCCGCCGCGGTGGCGATCGCGGCGCCGTGGGCGGTGTTTTTCCTGGGATGGATCGCCGCCGGCCTGCTCACGCCGTCGGGCACCGACAACCGGCCGATCCGCACGCCGAGCCCGCTCGATGCCGAACACGAACTGGTGGAGGTATGACATGAAGCCGACCGACCCTGCCATCACCTGGATCGAGGACAAGCCGCTCGGCCTGGCCGAGCGGCTCTACCTGCCGCTCTTCGTGCAGGGACTCACGACCACGGCCCGCCACCTGGTGAGCCCGAAGGTGACCGTGAGCTATCCCGACCAGCGGCCCACGGTGGGCAACCCGCTCATCTACCGGGGCGTGCACCGGCTCAACCGCGACCAGGAGGGCCGCGTGAAGTGCGTGGCCTGCTTCCTCTGCGCCACCGCCTGCCCCGCCCACTGCATCGACATCGTCGCCACGAACAGCCCCTGGCCCGACCGCGAGAAATACCCCGAAAGCTTCTCGATCGACGAACTGCGGTGCATCTTCTGCGGCATGTGCGAGGAGGCCTGCCCGGTGGACGCGATCGAGCTCACGAGCCTCCTGGACCTCACCGGCAAGAGCCGCGAGGAGATGATCTTCGACAAGGAAAAACTGCTGAGTGTCTACGACATGACGAAGGATGCCGAACCGATGAAGTCGGCGGGCCTGGGAGGCACGCTGTGACCCCGCTTCCCGACAACCTCCTCTCGTCCGGCAGCCTGCTCGCCGGGGCGATCGTCGCCACCGCCGCGAGCCTGTGGCTCCTGCTGCCAGGCGGCCGGGAACACGGCGGGCTCCGCTGGCTCGGCACGCTTTTGGGAGTGGGGGCTTTGGCCGCCTTCGTCGCCACCGGCCGGCATCTCGGTGGCCTGGGTGAGGAGGCCGTGTTTCTCATCGTGTCGCTCGTGGCCGTCGTCTCCGCCGCCGCGACGATCCTCTCGCGGTCGCCGGTCTACGCGGCGATCTGGTTCGCCCTCTCGCTGGCCGGGGTGGCGGGCGTGCTGCTCGTGCTCGGC
>JBJTSM010000244.1:0-5389 GCA_046076685.1 Planctomycetia bacterium
CATCGCACCCGCGACGCGGCCGTCGATCTCACCCACGTGCTCGACATCGGCGGCTTCAACCTCGACCGGGCGCTCGAGGTCGATCCAGCCTTCATGGAGCCGGAGTATCCCTTCGAATGGGGCGGGGTTTTCGACCTGCCCGAAGGCGGTGCCGTGATCGATCTCGACCCCGGCCCCGACCCGGCCATGGCGGTGGCAATCCTGCCCGTGGCCGTGGCGTGCGACCGCGAGCCGCAGGCGTCTTTGGCCGATGCGACGGAACGGGCGGTGCTCGTCTTTTCCGATGACGAGCGGCCGGTGCGGGCCCGTAGCGCCGTCGAACCCGGCGACTCGCACTGGCAGCTTGCCCTCGACCGGGAGCCGCTGCGGTTCGCCATCAATGCGCCCGCCGGAGGCCGCGTGGCGGTGTTCACGGAGCATCACCCCGACGAGTTTTCCATGCGGCTCACGGCGAACGGCCGCCCGCTCGAGCCGCTCGCGGAGCATGCCTACAAGCCCGACCACGAGCACGACGAGGAGGTGACGAGCGTGGGGATCGAGGTCGCCGGCGACGTGGACGGCGAGAAACTCAACGCCTGGCTGCAAGATCTCCTGGCGACGAAGGGGGTCGATCTCTATCGGATGAAGGGCGTGCTGGCGATCCGCGGCGAGCCGCGACGCTACGTGTTTCAGGGCGTGCACATGCTGCTCGACCATCGCCCCGATCGGCCGTGGGGGGGAACGCCGCGGGCAAATCGCCTGATTTTCATCGGGCGGAATCTCGATCGAGCGGCGCTCAGCGAAGGGTTTCGGGCATGTCTGGCGTGAAGCGGCGGCTCCGCGGCGGCCTCTCGGTGCAGAAGGTGGGGTCGCTGCGTCTCGACGAAGCGGTGGTCGCCCTGCAGTTTCTGCAGGGCAGCCGACTCGCGGCGATCACGGCCGGCGGTGGCGTGTGGCTGGCCGAAGGGTCTACCGTGAGCGGCCGGCAGATCGGCGCACATTCCGGGGGCGGACTCGCGCTCGCCGTCCAGCCGGGCGGATCGCTTGTCGCCTCGGGCGGCCAGGATGGCAGGGTGCAACTCTGGCGGGCGGCCGACGGAAGCCTCGCAGCGACGGTCGAGGCCGGCACGTCCTGGGTGGAGCGGCTCGCCTGGCGGCCCGATGGCAGCCGATTGGCCGCCACGGCGGGCCGCCGAGTGGGAGTGTGGACGGCCGTCGGTGAGCCTGTCGGCATGTCGGACGAGCATGCCAGCACCGTGGCCGACATTGCCTGGCAGCCAGATGGCGAGAGGATCGCGACGGCGGCCTATGGGGGCGTCGCGTATCTCTCGGCCGAGGCCGCCGGGCCGACCGAACATGTGGCGCTGAAGGGCTCATCGCTCGTGCTCGGCTGGCAGCCACAGGGCAGGTATCTGGCGTGCGGCAATCAGGATGCCACGGTGCTTTTCGTACTCGTCGAAACGGGGGACACGCTGCAGATGTGGGGCTTTCCGGCCAAGGTGCTCGCGCTCTCGTGGAGCGACGACGGCCGATGGCTCGCCACCGCGGCCGGTTCCGGCGTGATTCTCTGGGATGCCTCCGGGCCGGGGCCGAAGGGGCGGACGCCGACGGTGCTGGAGGGGCATTTCGGATCCGTGACGACGGTTGCCTGGCAGCCGCAGGGCCAAATGCTCGCCAGCGGCGGCACGGACGGGCAGGTGTGTTTGTTCACACCCGCCCTGCGGCGACCTCGGGCGTCCCGTGTCGCCGACGCGCCTCCGGAGATCGAAGCGGAAGACTCGATCGCGCTCGTGGCCGAGGTGACGGCGCTCGCTTGGACGACCGGCGGCGGCATGCTGGCCGTCGGAGACCGTTCGGGAAACCTGTCGATCTATCGAGTGGCCTGATGCACGACCGAGGAACCGGGAAAGGAAAGCACATGAAGATCACGCAGCGGATACGGCGTCCCGCGGGATGGGATGACGAACTGATCGCCGGCATTCACGCCGCCGACACCGACATTGTGCTGATCCGCCGGCCGCTGCCCGTCGACTGTGCGTCGCTCGTTGCCCGAGGTCGCGTCGGAGAGGTGAGGTTTCACACGTCCGCCCGCGGTGCGAAGAACAAGATCGACCGCGGCCTCGACCGCTTGGAACTGAAAGCCCCCGGCGGTCCGCGGGCCCGGCTGGCTGATGACATCCTCGGGCTCATCTGCGGCATGCTGGCCGGCTTCGACTGGCCGCGGGTCGAAGTGCGGCTCGATCTGGCCGACGTTCAGGCTTGCCCGAAGTTCCATAGCGACAACGTGCTTGTGCGGTTGGTGACGACGTATGTCGGGCCGGGTACGGAGTACATCGAGACGTGCTGCCCTGACGTCGTTCACCGCGCGGCGCCCGGATCGCTTGTGTTTCTCAAGGGGCGTCGCCATGCGACACATCGCGACACGATCCAGCACCGTTCACCTGCGCTCACGCGTGGCAGCCGGCGTCTCTCGGTCGCCATTGACCGGGCCGGCTGGCTCACGGCCGCGGGTGAAGACGAGGGCAAGTTCGCTCCTGCTGCCAAGCCGCCCGCCTGAAGCCGCCGGCTGAGCAGGGCCGGGAGCGTGCCATCCTCTTCGAGGTGCTGCTCACGACCTCCCGCAGTGGCCATGGATGGCACTGCGGGCGTGACGCTCGCCTGGATGGCGAGCCCGAACCCTCAGCCTGCAGTGGCCATGGATGGCACTAAGGGCGTGAATACAGAGCGGGCGAAGGGACTCGAACCCTCGACATCCAGCTTGGGAAGCTAGCGCTCTACCAACTGAGCTACGCCCGCGACTTCGTCGATTCTATCCCATGCGTCGCCTGATTGCGACAGGGGGCGGCCGCGGTGGCGATGCGAGCGAGACGGCTGCCCGCGTGGCGGATTCAGCGGGCGTTTTCACCGCCCCGACGGCCTGCCGAGGAGCCGGCCGAGACAGGCCGTGGCAAGCCGTGCCTGTCCGAGGGCCGTATCGGCATCGTCGGCGTCGTATTCGTCGGTCGGGATGAAGTCGATGTCGCCGTAGAAGCTGAATTCCCGCTCTTTCCTGAGTTCCTTTGAGGCTTCAGCCAGAGCGGTCAGTTCGTGACGGCTCAGACCCTCGAACCGCTCGGCGAACTGGAGGACAAGATCGCCCACGTCGTGAATCTTCGGCGGGTCGACGCCCGCCCATCGCAGCATGCCCTTGAGTGCCAGTTCGACGACCTCCTGGCTCTCGCGAACCACGTCCGAAAATGCGGCTCGGGCGTGCAGCACCTCGAGGGCCGCCAGCCGGTCTTCGCACTTGCGGTGGTAGCCGGCCGCCAGGTCGTTGGTCGTCATAGTTCGACCACGTCGCCGGGCTTGAAGTCGGGCTTGTAGTCCCAGAACACGCCGCCCTTGTACGGCACCCGCCGCGATCCGAGCGCGTGCATGCGGTCGCTCAGCCCGGCGAGAAACGACTCGAGCATGCTGCCGCGGTCGGCGAGCACGACGCGCCACAGCGTCATGTCGAGGTAGAGAGGGCTGCCGGCAGCGAGTTCCTGCGGCGTCTTGAACACGGGCGAGAGTTCGATCTCCGGGCCCTGATCCGACCAGAAA
Organism: Planctomycetia bacterium; assembly: GCA_046076685.1. GTDB lineage: Bacteria > Planctomycetota > Planctomycetia > Pirellulales > UBA1268 > CAMCQY01. The sequence continues at coordinate 3,562 of JBJTSM010000244.1, forward strand.
CGCGACCTGACCACCCGGGTGGCCTCGGCCACCGGCCGAAACTCGCGAACACGCTTCATCCGGCTCGGCGGCAGTGGCTCGGCGACCACGAGCAGGTCGAGATCGGACGCCGGCGTGGCGGCGCCCCGGGCCCACGAGCCGAAGATAGCCAGCGCGACAAGCCGCGTGCCATAGGAGGACTTTGCCGCCTCGTGAATCGCCGTGAACAGTTCTTCGCGGGTGGTGGTGTTCATGCGACGGTATTGTATCAACGCTCCGGTCGCGCAGCCCGGCGGCAGCCTGTGCCGCGGCCTTTGGATACAATCGTGCCGTGAGCAGTTCGACGCTTTCGTCGCCTTTCCCGGGAAAACGCAACTGATGACCACGCCAGCCGCCGGATCGAACGGCCCCGAAACATTTCCACCGCAGTCCGCGGCCCGGCCGTCGGCGACGGCGCGACGGGGATTTCTCTCGTCCTCGATGCGGGCGACGCTCGCCGTCGCGGCGGTCGTCGCCCTGCTCGGCCTGGGCAGCGTGCCGTGGCTGCTGTCGAGCCCCACACAGGTGTCGGCGTGGGCGGCCCGGGCCTTGCCGCAAATGCAGGCCGACGTACGGCTGGGGAGCGTGAAGCTCGGCTGGCTGGGGCCGCTCGTGCTCGAAGACATTCGCGTCGTGCCCCGCGACGGCACCCAGGAGCCCATCTCCATCAAGCGGATCGAACTGAGTCACGGCCTGGCCGGTATTCTTCTCTCGCTCGGTGATCTGGGACGGCTGCGGATCGAAGGCCTCGATGCCCGGGTGGTGTTCGACGCCGATCGCAACTCGAATCTCAAGGGATTGTTTCGGCCCGTGGACAGAGCGGACGGTCTCGATGCGGATCAGAAGCGTGGCCCCCAACGCAGCCCGCTACGGTTGCAACTCGACGTGGTGGACGCGATCGTGCGGATCGCCGGCCCATGGTCGGATGAGCCGTGGGTGAGCGATCCGATCAACGTGCGGGCGGCCCTGCGGCCGGCGGAAAATGGCCGGTGGAGCGAATGGACCATCGAGCCGGTGCAGCTCCTGGCCGACGCCCGCCTGGAACCGGCCGTGGCGCAGGGTGTGCTCGCCTACATCGCGCCGGTGATGGCCGATGCGACGCGGACCGCCGGCCGCTTCTCCCTTCGACTCAATCGCGTCACGCTGCCCGTCGGAGCTCCCGACGCGGGGCAGTTGTCGGGCGTGCTCTCCATGCACGCCGTCGACCTGGGACCGGGCCCCCTGGTGACCGGGATCATCGAGGCCCTGCCCTTCAACCTGCCGGCTCCGCCCGTGATCCGCATCGCGGACCAATCGCATGTGGAATTCCAGATGGCCGACCGGCGGATGTGGCACAAGGGGCTCGCCTTTGGCGTGCCGCTCGCGAAGCCGGGGCAGCGGCTCGATCTCGTGTCGAGCGGGTCGGTGGGGCTCGACGACAAGGCCCTCGATCTGAAGCTCGAACTCCCCATTCCTGCCGATTTGCCGCAGGACCGCCCGCTCCTGGCGTCGCTGGCGGGCCGCACGTTTGCCGTGAAGGTCGGCGGTGTGCTCGGCGAGCCACGAGTGAACTTCGATGGCACGCTGCGGGCCACGGCAGGAGAGGTGGTTTCGGAACTGGTGGGCCGCCTGCGTGGGCAGCGCGTTCCCGCCCAAATGCGGCCGCCGCAGGGCTCGCAGCCACTGCCCCAGCCGCCGGCTCCGGGATGGAAGCCGGATGGTTCCGCCGACGCGCCCGTCGACACGAGTAAGCCAAATGAACCAGCGGCCGTGAAGCCCGACGCCAGGACTGACTCCAAGCCCGACAGCACCGCCGACGCGGTGATCGACC